>JBAQYC010000289.1:0-8606 GCA_049299835.1 Candidatus Cryosericum sp.
CAGTCATGCTTACGTTCCCTGCCGCGGTGACCCTGCCGGCGGCACTTGCGGCGGTGCAAGTCACGATCAACGGCGTGCAGGCGTCCAGCGTCTCGCGGGTTGCGGGTATGAACGCGCTTTCCATCAAGATGCCCGTCAGCGTGCCCAGCAGGTCGGCGCTTACGATCATCTTCCTTCCTGGCTTTGGGCTCGTGAACCCTGTCGTCCGTGGGGAGTACACGATTCTGGCACGCACGAACGTGGAGCCGGGAGACGTCAAGTCGAATCCATTCGCCATCGTGGACCGCCCTGCCGTTTCTGTGACAGCGACAGTCGAACCTGTGTTGCCTGACGGGCAGGGGGGCTGGTATGTGCACGTCCCCGTGGTTACGCTGAAGGCAGAGAGCAATGTTCCCGGTACGGTCGATACTACGTATGGAGTCGACACCGAGGCACTGGAACCGTACACAAAGCCGATTACGATCCCTGAAGGGGTCCACACCCTTCGTTTCGTAGGGACGAACCGTCTTGCCGCCATCTCGACCGCTCTCACCGAGAAGGCATTCCGCGTAGCTCTGACCGGACCAGTCGTCACTGTGACTGGACAGCCGGCTGAACTCGTCAATGAACCGTCATATGAACTCCGTGGCACCGTTCGCGCCAGCCAGGCGCCAGTGGCGTCTGTTGATGTGCAGGGACTGCAAACACATGTTCTCCCGGATGGATCGTTCGGTGAACGTCTTACGCTGCTGGAGGGGGCCAACGATATCGAGGTCGTGGCCAGGGATGAAGCGGGTCTGGCGACATTTGTCCAGAGGAAGGTCGTCCTCGACACTGTAGCCCCAATGTTGACGGTCGATGCACCCCGGCTGTGGGACGAGATCGCGTCCAGGAGCGTGGTCGTGCAGGGCCATGTGGAGAAAGACAGCACATTGGAGATTGCCGGCAAACCGGTGACCGACATCGCGAGCGATGGGTCCTTTGCTGTGTCCGTATCCCTGGTCCCAGGGAAGAACACGATTCCGGTGGTTGCGAGCGACAAGGCGGGCAACACCAGACGACAAGCCATTGTTGTAACCTCGACGGCCAACGCAGCTCACGTCATTGTCCTTGCGGTAGGCAAGACGGTCATGACGGTCGACGGCATCAGTCAGGCTGTTGATCCGGGACGCACAACGGCACCGGTGATCATCCAGGGACGCACGATGGTGCCCATCAGTGCTGTGATGAGTGCTGTCGGTGGAACAGCTGCATGGGATGCTGTTGCTCGCAAGGTGACGCTGAAGCTGGGCACGCACACCGTTGTTCTGACCATCGGCCAGGTGACTGCTATCGTCGACGGCAAGACGGCAACCATCGACCCTGACAACGCGCTGGTCGCACCCCTCATCCTGAATGACCGTACTATGCTGCCTCTGCGGTTCGTGGGCGAGTCGTTTGGCGCATCGGTGTCCTGGGAAGCACCCACTCGCCGGATCACTATGAGTTTCCCTTCTTCCTGACAGAGCGAGCCTGCATGAGCCAGTTTTTTACTGCTATTGACACTGTCCTGGGAAGTATCTGGGGACGGCTGGGGATCCTTGTCCTGGTGCTCCTGGCACTCGTGGTGGGGATTGTTCTGCTTGTCAACACTGGACGGCAGAGGCGACGGCTTGCCCTCCTCTTCTCCAAGGCCGAGGACGCATCCTTCTATGAACACGTCGATGCAATGACAAGGGCGTTCGACCAGCAGACCGCGACGCAGGCCCAGCTGACCGCCTCATTCAATGTATTGGAACAGACGAGCCACAGCTTCTTTGATACGGTGGACATCGAGCACTATGATGCCTTTCCCGGTCAAGCCGGCAAGTTCAGCTTCTCCCTGCTCATGCTCAATCGCAATGGAACAGGGATCATGCTGACGTCGCTCACCAATGCTCAGGGCAGCAAGGTCTATGTGAAGCGGATCGAGACAGGGAAGAGTGACACCGCACTGAGCCGCGAAGAGCAGGATTTGCTGAGTAAACGCGCGCGCTCTTGACGTGGGGTTGCATTTTGTATTGTGTTCCTATACTGTGTACATGTGCGTCATCGGCGGGTAAATGTTACTCGCTTGGACGCAATCCTTGGCAAGTGAGGCGATGATGGCGAAAAAGGCATCAGTCGAGAACAAGAGCAAGCGCACCTGCTACTCAGTCGTTATCGTTCCACAATACGAAGGCTGTGCGCATCAGTTCAAGGTCTCTCGCCTTGCCATCTACAGCGTCATTACTGCGTTTGTCCTCTTCGTGTCAGGCTTCGTGTATGTCATCGCGCAGAACACGCGTCTCAAGAACACAGTGGCTCAGTACAACGGCATGGGCCTCGACCAGATCGTACGCCTGCAGTCAACTCAACTTGATGCCGCCAATGAGGCCATCAGCAGGAACAACACCGAACTGGCTGCACTCAAGAAGTACCTCGCGTATCTCGGGACTCTCGATTCGAAGGTCCGCAAGACGCTTGGCGTCGGTGGAAACAGTGTCTCCCTGGCGTCTGTCCTCAAGTCGACGGCCACGCCGACGCTTTCTGTCAGTCGTGGTCTGGCTGCAAGCGCAACACAGCTTTCCGCGTCGGCTGCTGTTGTTCAGCAGGAGGCCGAGGACCGTGAGAAGAACCTTATTGTCCTCCAGGACGCCGCGTCCAAGTACAACAGCCTGCTCGCGCAGACCCCCTCGCTCTGGCCGCTGTATGGACTCATTACGTCCGACTACGGCTGGCGCTCCAACCCGTTCGGGGGAAGCGGTGGTGAGTTCCACGACGGTGTCGACATTGCGGCACCGTATGGCACGGCAATTCGTGCTACGGCCGATGGCAAGGTAGAACAGTCGGGATGGAACAGCAGCTATGGCATTTCGGTGACACTGTACCACCGCGACGGCATTGAGACGCTCTATGGCCATATGAGCCGGACTGCAGTCTCAGCAGGACAGACCGTCAAGAAGGGCCAGGTCATCGGGTACGAGGGATCGACAGGCCGAGCGACTGGTTGCCACGTGCACTATGAGGTCATCATTCATGGCAGTTCAGTGAATCCGATGACCTATCTCGATTAGGTGCGGAGGAAAACCATGGCATTCGGACCATCCAAGACTTCTACAGAAAGCAAGACCGCGTCCGTGTTTGCCCATGATCTTGTTGTCAAGGGTGATGTCGACAACAAGGGCGACTTGCGCATCGAGGGTCAGCTTCAGGGCAACGTCACTGGTCATGGGACGATTACGGTCGCCGAACAGGGTGAGGTCCATGGCAATGTGGAAGGTCGTCAGGTCATCGTAATGGGATGCGTCGAGGGCAGCGTCAAGGGCGCTGAGAAAGTCGAAGTCCTGGAGAAGGCGACCGTCAAGGGCGATGTCACGAGTGCTCGCATTTCCGTTGAAGAAGGCGCGTCGGTGTCAGGGAAATTCGATACAACTCCCCGAGAGGTCGAAATTCCGGGCCCGAAGAACTAGCCGTCCACGGCACATGGATGACTTGACCGGTGCCTTGTTGGTGGCACCGGTTTTCCATATGGAGGCATAGCTGTTCTCACCGGGGCGGGAAAACGCGCACTTGCACACACGAATGGACTCCAGCCCGCGCGGAAACGACGAAGCAGGAGCATACTACGCTCCTTTTGCAAGGGGTTTTACGGTGCTATACTCTCATTCACGAGATAGTCTTGCTCAAGCGACGGTAGCAACCTGAGGAGAATGTGCGGGAGGGATACGATGGGAGAAGGCAAACTGGCCGAGTTTCCAGCTCGTACGATTCTCGAGGTTCTGTTCACCAAGGAGCCGAGCGCCCTGCTGTCTGTCGCGACGAAAGCTGCCAGGTACGACGTCATCGTTGGCCACAGTGGTATTCGCTACGCGAGTCGGGGACAGCTTGGCGGCGAGACTGCCTTGTTCCTGTTGTTGATGGAAACCGAGGGCACATTTACCCTGGGACCTGTCACGTCGGATCGCGCATCCAACTGTGTGTTCCAGACTCTTAGCGAGGTTGATGCCGGGCTTGCGGAGTGGAAAAAACGCTTGACAGGGACCGATCTCACGTTCCTGGATCCCGGGCGTCTCTACTGGTGGCGAAGCAAGCTCAGCAAGGACGTACAGCAATTGGCCGCGCCGGAGTATGAGATCGCGCAGTTGACCAGGGACCGTGCTCAGACGATCGATTCACTGGCGGCAGTGCTCGGAAAAGACGTACTCGATGTTGCCAGGGTACTGACAAGGATGACACATCTGGAGTCCTTCGAGGTCGTGCCGTTTGTGCGTCCGTCGCGTCAGGGTACATACCGATGTGTCGTTGCCTCACGTGATGCGCTGCTGGCCAATGCGTTCTGGCAGAGGGTCTGTGGCGGTGAGATGCCGTTGCAGTGGGACAGCCACGAACTGCTGTACCGGAGAACGCTTTCTCATCCGTCCTATGACCTGGCGACCGTATTTGTCATGCAGGTGCTGGACGACACGATGAAAGATATGGTTCGCCTTGCTGACATTCTCATCTTCCTCCTGTCAGACCTGCCGTCTGACGAAGAGCGCTATCTGGCGGAACTGCGCGCCATGAACCCGGACATGTCCGTATTCTTCTGGGGTTCCAGAAGGCGCAGATGGGCTCGCCGTGTTCAGCAGTCTGTTCATTTCACAACGCCCCTGGACCGTGAGGCGGTCCTGCAGTCTCTGGACGCGTTTCTGTAGGTGGAACGAGTCGAGATTGAGGCGACGGACGGAGGATACTGGAATCGTGTCCTGATCGTCGATCTGGAACACGAGACGCAGCATGTCCAGGTTTCTGACCGCAAAGTTCGAAACCTTCTGCTCGGCGGCTCAGGATTGGGTGCCTGGCTATGGGAGCATCATTCGGTGAGGGATGCAGGAGCCCTCGAACCAGGGAACGCTCTGGTCTTCGCTGCAGGACCACTGACCGGGGCGGGAGCGTTACAGGGCACCTTGCGTGGCTTGACGCGGATGTCCTGGATGAGTATTATGACCTCAGGGGCTGGGACCGGCTCGGTATTCCGACGGTCGAAACGGTGAGGCGGCTGAGTATTGACCAGCTGTGCACCGTGAGCGCGGCGCCTGAGGGGTGAGGTCTGTGTTGGGACGACAGAAGCGCGGACATACGCTGAATATGCACAAGGCCGTGGCGCTGGTCGCGTGTCTCGTGATCGGCTATCTTATCTGGAGTACGGTTGCGGCGCTCACTTATCTGGGCAAGGCGGACCGGGAGGCGACACGTACGTTTGCCGACCTGGAACGAGTCAGCGCACAGACGCTTGAACAGCAGAAGGCCATGGAGTATCATGCGACAAGATCCTATGTCGAGAAGGTCGCGCGCGAGGACATGCTCATGAGCAGGAAGGGCGACACCGTGATCCTTTTCCCGATGGATCGCACAGCCCCTGAGCCGGTTCCTGCAGAGTCGACGGGTCTTCCCCAGGTGCTGAGTCAGCTCATTACATGGGTCAAGGGATGGTTCTAGGGTTGCATTTTGGCTTGGGTACTGTATGCTGTTCTATTGGAGCCTGCCACGTCGGCAAAGCTATCCCCCGCAGAGGTGAGTGACTACTTTAATGGCCGAAGAGCACCGTATCAAGTTAACCGAAGGCATTGTCGTCAAGATCGTTCCGTTCGGAGCGTTCGTCAAGACAGATACGAATGAGGTAGGTCTGGTTCACATCTCGGAAATCAGCGACACCTACGTCAAGGATGTCAACCAGTTCCTCAAGGAAGGCGACAAGGTCACCGTCCGTGTCATTGGCCGCAACAAGGATGGGAAGCTGAACCTGTCCATCAAGGCTGCAAAGGTTGCCGGTGGTGCCGACGGAACGCCTGTCGCTCCTGGAGCCGAAAGCAGTTCACCTGGTCAGCCTTCTGCTCCGAGTGCGCCGTCTCCTCGTCCATCCTACAGTTCACGCCCCTTCCACGACAAGCCCCTGCTGAGTCCCTTCGACATGATGATGAAGCGGTACCTGCAGGACTCACAGGAGTGGCAGGTCGACAAAAAGAAGCGGACAGAGCGCAAGCGCGGATAGCGTCTCGCTTTTCCTGACTTGACAGAGGTTGTCGCCTCTGCTACTATGTTCCAGTTTTCCAGCGCCCTGTGGCGGCGTAGCTCAGTTGGTTAGAGCATTCGGCTCATACCCGGAGTGTCGAGGGTTCGAATCCCCCCGCCGCCACCAGCCTCATCAATACTGCGTTTACAGCACTTCCGCTGAATTTGTCTGAACCCGGTCGCCCAGTTGAGAACTCGTGTCGGTTCTGAACTCACACCATCTTCGTGTATTGACTCAAGGCTCGCTTCATGCTATCGATCTGAGGTTCATGGTCCCTGCCGCGAAGCGCCTCGATCACGCAGTAGTCGAGATGGTCTTCCAGCACGATCTGGCTGATCTTCTGCAGGGCTGCTCTGGCAGAATTGAGTTGGACAATGATCTCGTCACAGGGTGTGTCGTTCTCAAGCATCTTGCGGATGCCTCCCAATTGTCCCTCGATCCTGTTGACCCTCTGGCACAACTTCCTCACGTCATGGTGCTGATGAGCTGCCATAGATAGTTCCTCCCCGTTTCGTCTGTCATGAATGCAGTGACTGTCGAAGCCGCATGTGTTCAGAAAGCATTCCTCTCCTTCTCTCTGTATGTGAGCAACAGCGCCGAGTTGACTACGACAAAGACCGACCCGCAGTTGTGGACGATCGCTGCTGCCACGGGGCTCAGCATGCCAAATCCCGCAAAGATGATCGCGCCAAAGTTGATGCACATGGAGACCACGATATTGAAGACGATCCGGCTTCTGGTCTTGCGACAGAGCCTTACCAGGAACGGGAGTTTGCTGATGTCGTCGCCCATCAGGGCGATATCCGCTGCCTCCATGGCCACGTCGGAACCGATGGCGCCCATCACGATCCCCACGGTAGCGGCAGCCAGTGCCGGGGCATCGTTGACGCCGTCGCCGACCATGCCGACGGAGTGCCCTCCGCCAGTCAAATCCTTGATGGCGTTGACCTTGCCTTCCGGTAGCTGTGATGCGATCACGTCCGTCACGCCTGCCTGCACGCCGATGGCATTGGCGACCGTCTGGTTGTCGCCTGTCAGCATGACGATGCGCGACAGGCCCGCTCTCTTCAGTTCGGCAATAGTGTTCTTTGCTTCCTTGCGAAGGACATCCGCAACGGAGATTACTCCGAGCATCTTCCCATCCAGTGCAACGGGGAGCGCAGTCTTGCCCTTCCCTTGCATCTCTTTGATGAACGCTTCCGTCTCCGGGGCGCTGTCGATGATCTCCTGTCCGACCGTCTTTTCGCCGATGAGGACTTCATGCCCGTGCACTGTTGCGGCAACACCTTTTCCGGCTCGCATCTCGAATGTCTCCGGGTCCTCCGCCGTGATGCCTTGACTCTGAGCGTACGCCAGGACGGCCTTTCCCAACGGATGTTCGGAGAACTTCTCCGCGCTCGCGACGGTCCCCCAGAAACTCATGGGACTCACAGCCTCGTCCAGTACGCAGACATCCCCCACTTGGAGCTGTCCATAGGTCAACGTTCCCGTCTTGTCCATCACCAGGGTGTCGATCTTTGCCACGGCCTCTACCGCTGAACCAGATTTGATGAGAATGCCTTTCTTTGTGGCGTTGCCAATCGTCGCCAGCATGGCGGTCGGCGTGGCAAGGATCAGCGAACACGGACAGAAGACGACTAGTGCCGCGACCGCCCGGTAGATGTCCCTTGTCAGAAAGTAGATCAGCACCGTACAACCCAGCGCTACCGGGACCAGGATGCGTGCCCATTTGTCTGCGATGCGGACGATCGGTGCCTGGTTCTCCTCGGCTTCTTCGACCAGGCGGATCATCTTCTTCAGCGAGGAATCGTTGCCGACACTGGTGGCTTCAATATCGACGACGCCCTCCTGGTTGATGGTCCCCTGGTACACTTCATCTCCTGTTGTTCGGTCAACAGGGACCGATTCGCCCGTCATGGCAGATTGGTCGACGGACGTGCTGCCACGGACGATCCTTCCATCGACGGGAATGGCCTCGCCAGGACGGACGAGAAGGAGATTCCCAGTCTTGACCTCCGATGCCAGGATCTCCTTCTCTCCATCGGCTGTGCGCAGACGGGCTTTCTGAGGCGTGAGCTTGATGAGCGCCTGGAGACTCTTGCGGGATTTCGCAGCCGTAGCATCCTCCAGCACCTTGCCAATCTGCATGATGAACGCGACTTCTCCGGCGGCAAAATACTCTCCGATAGCGACTGCCGCGACCAGGGCAATGGCGACCAGGACGTCTGCGGTGACATCGAACTCTGTCACCAGTCCCTTCACCGCGCCATAGACAATCGGAATGCCACTCACGATGATGGCTACCCAAGCCGGGTCGAAGGGCCATCCTCGGAACCACTTGAAGAAACTGGCGACCAGAAACACTCCTGAGAGTATCGTCAGACACAGCGTGCGAGACTCTTCTTCTCGGATCTTGTCCATGAGATGCACGATCCAGCACCACCTTTCCAGGGCTGTAGAAATCAGACGTATCTAATGCCCCCCAGGGGCATATGACTATCCTACATTTGTTCCTACTGGTTGTCAATCCGGTTGGCCGTGGTGGAGCACCGAACAAAAGATGAAGTAGTGTAAT
>JBAQYC010000290.1:0-3935 GCA_049299835.1 Candidatus Cryosericum sp.
ATGGACATGCGTGCAGCTGGCATCCGTGACAGCGCTCGATGCAATTGTCGGGGTAGACGATGTGCGGTCTGCCGTCATATTCCTTGTAGACGCCGTGCGGACAGAATGCAACGCACGACAGACACCCGATGCAGAGCTTCTCATCTATGATGGGATACCATGTCTTGGACATTTCGAGCTTCCAGAATGTCGAATTTCTTGCCTGAACTGCAAAGCAACGCAGAGTTGAATCCTCGGCGGGGCGACCCAGGTCGGTGAGTATCCTTCGTCAGTCCTCCCAGTATCGATTCCCCTGAGCATCAATGTAGCCAGAAGCAGACCGTTCCCTGCGTGTCCACACGAGTGCGATGCCCTCACTGAAAGGATGCGCCCAGGTGTAGACCACTGGCAAGACGAGCCTTCCGCTCTCGTCGATATAGCCGCATTTGCCGTTGATCTCGACCGGGGCCAGACCATCGCCGAAGGGACCTGCCGACTTGTAGATCGCTGGCAGGACCAGTTCCCCCTTCCTGTCGACATAGCCCTGTGTGCCGTTGACCTGAACGGCCACACGACCATCATGGAAAGGACCAGCCCAATCGTAGACAGCCGGTGTTTGTGCTCCCTCGCAGTCGACGTAACCCCACTTGCCGTCAACCTTGACGGGGGCCAGGCCTTCGCTGAACGGCTCCCTAGCCACATCATACCGTGGCGGAATCGCGACGGTCCCTTTCGCGTCGATGAAACAGTACTTCTCATGAATACAGACCGGCGCGAGGCCGCCCCTGAACGGTCCGGCAAATGCGTACGCTGCTGGAATGACGACGTGCCCCTCCGTGTTAATGTAGCCCCACTTCCCGTGGATTTCGACAGCTGCGAGTCCTTCGCTGAAGGATTCCGCTGCCTGGAAGGCGACCGGTATGATCAGGCGCCCCGAAACGTCAACGTATCCACTTGAACCCAGTGTCACCATGGGACCGCAGTGATCCCACTCCGTGAGGGAGTCGGGGGTTACCACGGACAAGCCATTGCTGCACGAGCCCACCTGAGCATAGACCGGCGGCACGACAAAGCCTCCGCTTGCGTCGATGAGACCCCACCTGGACTCCAGCTCCTTGTCTGCGCTGACGCGTACGGCCGCCAGACCCTCGCTGAAGGGATGCACTTCGTAGAAGACAGCTGGCACGACCAGGCGCTTGCCGGCGTCGCAGAACCCCCACTCCTTGCTTTTCCGATAGGGAACGAGCGGGGGGAGCCCCCGCGTCGGCGTTGAGTATGCTGCACTCTCGGTGCCAACGATCGGATTGCCAGGAATCTGCCCTCCGTACTCTGGAAACGCCATCAGTCGCCTCCTTCAGCGCACAGATGTTCCTCTCATTCAGCGAACCGGCTTCGCTCCAGTCAGGAGTCCCTTGATCTTGCCATAGAACATTTCGCTGGACATGCCACCGTAGAACGCCCACTTGTCATTGAGCGCCGTCAGCGGCAGGGTATATCCCTTTTCGACCAGCCCACGGACCTCGTCTACCCGAGGACCGCTGTCTTTCATGACATCGATGAATCTCAGCGAGCATTGGTTCTTGATATCACTTGCATCGAGGGATTTCCTGAGATCCTCGAACATGTCGCCCATCGTCGGCGCCGGTGCGCCGCAGCCGCAGCCACCTCCGCCACACCCACACGATGAAGCTGCCGGCGCTTCATCCCAAATGCCATAAATCTCGATCTCAACTCTTGACTCTGCCACTATCCGCTCCTCCAAATACGATTTTGTCCAGCATGTCCAGCTTGTCGATACCGCGAATGTCACTGTCCATCATCGGCACCTCCAGTACGGCAGCTCCTGCAAACCGTCGGCGAATGTCTTCCAGGTATCCAAGCTGCATCTGGCGCCGCTTCTGGAAGAACGGCGTCGTGGCCTGCTCCTCGGAGATCAGCAGGTTCGCCACGACCAGCTGCGTCCCTACACCGATTCCCGCCAGCTCCTGGGATGCACGCTGGGCCTCCAGGATCGGCGTGCTCTCGGGATACATGACGAAACTGAAGGTCGTCACTTCCGGATCCAGCATCGCGGCGATCACGTGGTCAAACCGGGCTTCCTGCCGGAGGTCTCCCTCAGATAAGCCGTCGGAGGCACCTGCCTTGAGCCTGATCTGCTCGCTCCAATCCAGAGGAAGCTCGAGAAGCCTCAACGTGTGCCCCGTCGGGGCTGTGTCGAAGACCGTGACATCGAACCCACCCATGCCCGACAGATCGACGAACCGCTGGAAGGCCGCCATCTCCTCGGTACAGGGAGATGCCAGCTCCTCTGCCATCGCCCGGATCGTGTCCTCGCCGAATTTGGACCGCGCATCGTCCAGGATCTTCTTCTTGTAGTCCTCGGTCGCCTGCTTCTGGTCGATCTTGGCCGCAGACAACCCGGGAATGCCGTCGACAGGCGTCACCTGCTCTGTTACGATGCTCCCAAGCACGCTGCCGGTATGTGCGGCTGGATCTGTTGTGACCAGCAGGGTCCGGTACCCGTGTCTGGCAGCGTGAACAGCAGTCAGGCATGCGACCGTCGTCTTGCCGACACCACCCTTGCCAGCGAAAAACACCTGCCTCGTACCCTTCGCACCGGGACGCAGCAGGCGCTCAACGTCAGCCATTGCGGCCTCCCTCAGGGAACAGCATCGGAGCCACGCTGCGGAACATCGCCACCCCCTTGATCTCACTGTCGAGCAGCTCCATCGTCTGGACGGGCATGCCCCTGTACAACTGCCTGGCTTGCTCCAGATACGTTTCCTGCATCTCACGCCGCTTCCAAAAGAAGGGATTCACTGTCTCGGCTTCAGGAATCATCCCATTCACGATGATCCTGGAGGTCGCGACTCCCAATGCTGCCAGCTCCGCAACCGAGCGGGATGTCTCCTCAAGCGACGTCTGCTCAGGCTGCATCACGAAGATGAACTGCGTCCGGCTTACGTCACGCAGCCGAGCTACCGCGTCATCGTACTTCTTCTTGCTGTCCTGGATCAGGGCGACCGGACCCATGCAGGTCTGACCGCTGCCCTCGGCGCTCTCCTTGATGTGCTTGCTCCATTCGACCGGCAGCTGCAGAAGTCGGAGGGTATGCCCGGTCGGGGCCGTGTCGAACACGATGACGTCCCAGTTGTCGTCCTCCATGAAGTCAGTGAACTTGTCGAAGGCCGCCATCTCCTCGGTGCATGGGCCGCTCAGCTGCTCCTCGACAACCGTGATCATCTCATCGTCAAACAGTCCGCGCATGGGAGCCAGTGACCGCTCCTTGTACTCACGCGTGGCCTCGTCCGGGTCGATCTCCATGGCCCAGAGATTTGGCACGCCCGCGATAGCGGTCACATGGTGCCCAATGGGCTGCTCGAACACGTCCGCCAGGTTGGACGCAGGGTCTGTCGTGACGATCAGCGTCTTCTTGCCGCTGTCGGCGTAGTGGACGGCTGCCGTACACGCCATCGACGTCTTGCCCACGCCACCCTTGCCGGAGAAGAAAACGTACTCAGGATTCATATGTTCCTTCATCGAGCGCGGCTTTCATCTCCTCGTAGGACGGGTAACTCTTCGTCTTGACGATCTTGCCGGCAATGACTGTAATGGGCAGGATCTTCTTGCCGTTCCCTGTCACGAGTTTGTAGACGTCGGCATTGTCGCGGAACTTGAACGGCCGCTGGTTGATGGCATACCGTTCTACCGTGAGCGCGGCATCCTCCGACTGGAGGCGTTTCAAATCCTCATTGAGGCGCACAAGGTGCTCATCAACCGACGGGCCGCATAGCCCCGTCGTGCAGCACATGGTCGGTTCAAAGAATTCGATTTTCAACGTGACCTCCTGACAACGAATATCATTGTGATATGAGAGAATCGATTCACCTGCGTATTTCAGCCTTTCCGGTGCAGCGTGCGCGGACGCGATGCAGGTTTGTTTGTGGAAGTGGTGC
>JBAQYC010000291.1:0-2187 GCA_049299835.1 Candidatus Cryosericum sp.
TGCCTGTACGGTTGCTTCGGGGCGCGATCTTGAGCGGGTGGAGCCATTTCTCAGACAACTCGATTGGCTTGAGGTTCCCGTTATCACCGAGCAAGGCGCCGTCATCGTCGAACCCCGAAACGGCCACATCCTTATGGAACGGGGCATATCGCAGGAAATCCTGCTAGACACCATCGAAGCTCTTCGTTCAACGTCCATTCCACTGAACGTTATCCTGTATGGTCGCAGTGTTCCTCAGGTGTTTCGGAACGCCGGGGCGCCCAGCTATGTAGACGGATGGGCAACGGGCTGGTATGCCGCCCAGCTGCGCGATATTCCTGACGCTCGAGAGGTCCTCACTGACGGGGTCCGGAAGATATCTGTCAAATGCCTGGCAGAGAACACAGACGCAATCAGGCGATTATTGATCGAGACTCTTGGGCCCCGCGCGAACGTCGTAAAAGCAGATGTCAACTTTGTCAACATCATGGATGCCGGCGTCGACAAAGGCTCAGCACTCCGCTGGCTCATCGATTACCTTGGGGTGCACGAAGCTGACGTGATGGCCGTGGGAGACTGCGAGGCGGACTGGAGCATGTTTACCGTCGCGGGGGTTGCGGTAGCGGTGGCCAATGCCGATGAACAGACCCGGCAGATGGCAAGATACATCGTGCCCTCCAATGATGATCAGGGTGCTGCCGTGGCTCTGGAGAGCTTCACAGACGGAAGGTTCGGGATCTGACCGTCTAATTCGAAGGAGGAAGTACCGGTCTTCGTATTCTTCACTCCTGGAGCTTGACATCAGGCTTGCCCTCCGGTACATTGTTACGGCTCATTTGTATGAGCATCAGCGACCAGGAGGTGGCTCATGAACGAAGACAGCATGATGAAAAAGGCCACACGGCCCATTGAGAAGAACCGCCGGATACGGAACAAGCCTGCGAAGATCCGACACCTTCAGAAACAGCAAAAGCTGTGGATGGCGTCCAAGATAGAATGGCGCAAGCCCGGGGCAAAACCAGGACTTGCGCCTTCGTCATTGTTGCTCTTCTCGTTCGTGCGTCCGCAGCACCGGTCTCTGACGACCATACGGTGGGGCTGTTGTGCTGCCTGACCAGTCGTTGGCCCCGTGCCCGGAATATCTCAATACGGCGCGGGACGTCAGTGTCGTCCGGCAGACTGGAGGGTTCCTGGTCACAGCATGCGATACGCTTGGCGCCATCGGATCGAAGCCGGGTGATGTCGTTGTCTCGCCAGAGGAGATCTGCGGATCCTACACGCTCCGGGTCTGTCTGAGCGAACTCGCCGCAGTCGGTGCGTCTCCCCTTCTTGTCATGTCGCTTGTCTGCAATGAGTGGGAGCCGACCGGCAGGAAGGTCCTGAGCGCCATCAGAGCCGAACTCGACGAAAACGGTTACTCGAACACCGCCATCACCGGCAGTACAGAGGAGAACATGACGACGACTATGACAGCTCTGGGGATAGCTGTCGTCGGTTTTGCGGCTTCGATGCGATGGCGGCGTACGGTGGCCGGGGACCGCCTCGTGGTGGTCGGGCTTCCCCGGGTTGGCGCCGACGTCCTCGCCCACGCCGGCGAACTCCTGAGACCGTCCATCGTCCAGGATCTCATTCGGCGTGACACAGTGGGAGACGTTATCCCGTGTGGCTCGCGTGGCATCCGGCATGAGCTGGACGTGCTTGCGCAAGAGGTTGGCTTGAGAATGGTCGTTCGAGACGATACTCGGGTCGACCTCGAAAAATCGGCGGGCCCGGCGACGTGTGCGGTGGTGACGATACACGGCAGTCTCGAGGATTGTGGCCTGACGGCGACCGAGATCGGCGTGGTCGAATAGCCCCATGAATTTGGGGGCAACTTCCTGGCAGGTACCCGGTTCATACCTGGACAATGCACGCCTGCTGGCCGGGCGCGCTGCGTTTTCGGAGCTCCTCGTCTACACGTGGAACGACGAGCTGCGAAGCATGCTGGAACGGGAATGGGACGACATGGGCCAGCTGCTTGAACTGTCCGTTCATCTGCCTGCAGATACTCTCGAACACGCTGAAGGGGCACTGCGATTCTTCTCCGGACGGAACGTCCTGCGCTACACGTTGCATCCTGTCGCCGACGCATCTGCTCTTCGCAGGTTCCTGGTATCGGCCGTGGACCTGGTCGGTGATCGTCTGTGCCTGGAGAACCTGGAGAATGAC
>JBAQYC010000292.1:0-2658 GCA_049299835.1 Candidatus Cryosericum sp.
CTGAGGACCAGGCTGAATAGCACCTCTTTTCCCTTAAAATCGATGCAGGCAAAAGCAAAGGCGGCCAGAGACGACGTTGCCAGGGAGATCAGCGTCGAGGCAACTGCCACGAACAGCGTATTGCCGAAGTATCGCAGCCATGGCGCTGCATTCCACGCGTCAATGTAGTTCTGGAAGGTCGGATGTGTCGGCCACAACTGAGGCGGAACATTGAAGACGGCATCCTGAGGCTGCAAGGACGTGACTATCATCCAGTAGAACGGGAACACGACCAGTACGAAGAGCACGACGATGGTGACGTAGAGGAGAATCCTGGTGATCCTGTTCCAGAAAACGGACTGTTGCATCATCGTCATGTCACACCTGTCATCCGTAGAAGACCTTGTGTCCCGTGAGCTTGCGCTGGAGCATCGTGAGCAGGAAGATGATGGCGAACAGCCCTATCGAGACAGCGCTGGCATAGCCGAAATGCATCTGTCCGAATGCCTGCTCGTACAGGTAGTAGCCGGTCGTCGTCGTGGCATCGACCGGACCTCCCTGCGTGAGGACGGCTACCTGTGTGAACATCTTGAAGGCACTGATCGTATAGATGATCACGACGAAGAAGGTGGAGGGAGAGATCATGGGCCACGTGACGTGCCAGAAGGTCTTCCACCCACTAGCCCCATCGATCTGGGCGGCCTCGAGCAGCTCGGTCGGAACTTTGGACAGCGCTGCCATGAAGATGATGACGGCAAATCCGATATCGTGCCATGTCGAGTACAGGATCATCGCAGGCATCGCCGACATCGTATCCGTCAGCCATCTGCTCGTCGGAAGACCGAGAAAGTGGAGCGCCGCGTTCAGCATGCCATAGTCCGGATTGAAGATGTAGAGCCAGATGATGGAAGTCGCGACCAGCGGCGTGATGTAAGGGATAAAGAACCCCATGCGCCAGAACGTCCGCCCACGCACCTTCGCATTGAGGAGTACGGCAATCAGCAGCGAGATGGCGACCGCGACCGGAACGCTCCCCACGGTGAAGTAGAGTGTCTTGAAGACCGAACCCCAGAAGTCACCCGAGGTGAGCAGCTGCCTGAAATTGCCGAGACCGACGAAGTCCATCTGCCCGACCAGGTTGGTGTCGAACAGGCTGAGACCGACAACAATGAACGCTGGAAGAAAGGTAAAGACCAGGAGCACCAGCGTTGAAGGGAGGGTGAACAGCCAGCCTGCAACGTTGTCGCGAATGACCTGTTTTCGTCTTGCCGGCGTGAGTTTGTTGTCCATACAGCAAACACCTCGAGACCGCAGTTTCAAGCTTGAAAACGACTTGGCCGGATGGACTCGGCTGTTCAGTATATCATTGGCACCCCGCAAGTCAAAAGGAGATTTCCGACACGCCGACAGCCTTCCTGACGCAGTCTCGGAGTGACAGGGACCGTACTTTTGTTATACTTGTCTAAGCGGGATTCGTCCCACAGAGAGGGAGTGAGAAATTGACACAGCACTTTATCGAGCTCACAGCACCGACGCGGCTCATGACCAAGGTCGCATTTGCCCGTTCGGCCGGCGTCGCCGGAGATGTCGTTCTTGTCCTTCCCAGAACACCGGATGAAGAACTCGGTCGTGTTCATCGTCTGGTAGCAGCAGCCCGCAAAGCCCTTGGGGCGGAATCGATACCCTTCCAGATCGCCGATACCGACGAGGCAGTCCGTCTGGCCACGTCCGGCGATCCTTCCCGGACGCTCGTGATCGACCTTGACCTCCTGCATCACGAAGACATTGGACTGCTTGAGTCCGCCTGTGCCTCGAGCTCACAGGTCATCGGCTACAAACTCCACCAGAACCCCTGCAGGACAACGACTGCCATCTTCGCGCGCGGCGACTCCAATGCAGCGCTGGCCGGAACGGTCGTGCGCAGGCTTACCGAAGCAGGGATCACAGACAGGACAAGTTTCGTCCACGTCACCCATGCAGGAGAGTCAGCCGCCGTCGACGACAGCGTCCTGGAAGCATATGGCAAGGTGAAGGCCGAACTGCCACAAGCCCGCCTGGCCATCGAACAGGCCGAGGATAGCATAGAATCTGCTATCGAACATTGTTCCCTCCAGTACGGCCTCCTGGTCCTCGGACTGCCACAGCACCCCAGAAAACACTCGGTGACCAGGCACCTGCTTGCACAGGTCATGGCAGGACTGCTCCGCGCGACGACCGTGTTCGTCTACGCACGCGGAACAGAGGTTGAGCAGCTGTCGGACACGACGAAGGCCATTGAGCCGTGGATCCTGAAGAACACGTTCTCCCAGGAGGAGTTTGCGGACATCGAACAGCTCCTGCAGGCCAAGCGTGATCGCCATGTGTCGATCTCTCTCGTTCTGCCGGCACTCAATGAGGAAAAAACCGTTGGACAGGTCATCGACGCGTTCAAGGGTCCCCTGATGGACGACCGGCCGCTGCTCGACGAGATCATCCTCATGGACAGCGACAGTCGAGACAACACACGCGCGATCGCGGCGGCACACGGCATTCCCGTCTATGTACACCAGCAGGTACGTCCCGACCTCGGATCGTATGTCGGCAAGGGCGAGGCGATGTGGAAGGCGTTGTTCGTCGCAAAAGGCGATATCCTTGTCTTCGTCGACACCGACCTGTCCAATCCCAATCCATCATTTATCA
>JBAQYC010000293.1:0-3121 GCA_049299835.1 Candidatus Cryosericum sp.
AGGAGATCCTCACTCTCGACCATACCCACAGCCGCATGCGGGAGATCGGCACGGGCAACACCGTCGAGATCCTCGACAAGTGCGACGTGCTGCCAGTCATGAACTACAAGTTCGGTTCCGACCCGCGCACTGAGAAGATCAACAGCGATGTCTGGCTCGGGATGATCTCCCAGGGCATGCCGGACGGCTGCTGGCTCGGCTGCTCCATGTCGTGCGCCCACGGCGTCGACAACTTCGAACTGCTGACCGGCCCGCTGAAGGGTCAGAAGGTCCTGGTTGATGGTCCGGAGTATGAGACCATCGGCGGCCTCGGCTCGAACACCGGCAGCTTCGATCCCCACTTCGTCATGGAAGCCAACTTCTACTGCGACTACTACGGCATCGACCTCGTCGCTGTCGCGACGCTGCTCGCCTTCCTGATGGAATGCTACGAAAACAACATCATCACGAAGGAGATCACCGGCGGCCTGGACCTCCACTTCGGCAGTGACATGGATGCGCTGGAGCTCATCCACCAGATGGGTCAGGGACGGGGATTCGGCAAGATCGCCGGCCTCGGCATCCACCGTCTCAAGAAGCTCTTCATCGATGAGTATCATGCTGACGCCCGGTTCGTGAATGATATTGGCATGGAAGTTAAGGGCATGGAAGTATCCGAGTACAACTGCAAGGATTCCCTGGCCCAGCAGGGCGGGTACGCCATGGCCTCCAAGGGGCCACAGCATGACGAAGCCTGGCTCATCTTCATGGACCAGGTCAAGGGCCAGCTGCCCACGTTCGCTGACAAGGCCGAGGCCCTGTCCTTCTTCCCGCTGTTCCGCACCTGGTTCTCACTCATGGGGCTGTGCAAACTGCCGTGGAATGACTCGGAACCCAGAGACAACCGGGACAAGTACACCGGTCTTGAGGCAGCCAGGATCCCCGAACACATCGACAACTACCTGCTGCTCTACAAGGGCGTGACCGGACACGAGCTCGACCTCGACGGCCTGCTTGCTCAGAGCAAACGCGTCTATGACTTCCAGCGTCTGTTCAACCTTCGCATGGGGCATGGGACCCGCGAGGGCGACTGGATGCCATACCGTGGCATGGGACCCGTCACTGAAGAGGAATACATCTCACGCCAGGAACGCTATGAGAAGCAGCTGACCGAAGCCGCCAAGCTGGATATCTCGGGCATGAACCTGCAGCAGAAGATGGCAGCCACCCGCGCGTACCGCGAGGCGCAGTACCGCCAGCTGGAGGACACCGTCTACGCACGCCGCGGCTGGGACGCAGACGGCGTGCCGACACTCGAGACCGTCAAGGCCGATGGCATAGACTTCCCCGAACTCGTGGAGTTGATCCAGAAACACACCGCCCAAGGCTAGAGCACCACCGTTCGACATAGAGACAACGCCCGGCCTCGATGAGGCCGGGCGTTCTGCGTTCCACCCACACTACGAAGTCTAGAAGATCCAGTTGAAGAGATACCCCATAATGATGATACCAAGACCGACGATGCCAACGAAAGTCGCCAGGAGTTTCGGCTTCAGTACGCGGCGAAGAATGATGATCTCCGGCAGCGACAGTCCGACGACGGCCATCATAAACGCCAGGGTCGTGCCCAGTGGCAGCCCCTTGGCCCACAGTGCCTGAACAATAGGGATAACGCCTTCGGAACTGGCATAAAGGGGTATACCGACAACGACAGCGATGAGTACAGCAAATGGATTCTCCCTGCCAGCCACCCTGGCCAGCCATGCCTCGGGCGCATAGCCATGAATGAAGGCGCCAACGGCAACACCGAAGGCGACCCATGGTGCCACCTTGCGGAATATCTGACGGACCGACGCCCAGCTTGACTGCACGCGCTCCTTGAACGTTGGCGCAACCAACGATACCGCCTTGCCCATCTGGATCTGGTACACGTAGTCCTCGACCCACCGTTCGAGATGCAGCCGTCCGATAAGCCATCCGGAAGCAATGGCAATGATCAGTCCGCATGCGACGTACAGCAGCGCGACCTTGGCGCCGAACAGTCCCCACAGCAGGACTATGCCCTGTGGAGTGATCATTGGACTTGCAACGAGGAAGGACATCGTGACGCCAAGTGGCACGCCGGATTCCACGAAGCCGATGAACAGAGGAATCGACGAGCACGAACAGAACGGAGCGATTGCCCCCAGCAGGGATGCCAGCACGTTGTTGAGAGCCTCGTTGCGGTGCACCAGAATTCGTTTGATCCTCTCGGCCGAGAGCCATGTCTGAACCAGGGAGATCAGGAACACGACAACGACCAGCAGCAGGTATATCTTGACGATGTCATAGACGAAGAAATGGACAGCACCGCTCAGCAGCATCCCCTGTGGCATCCGCAGCAATATGTATGTGAACCAGTCAGCGAATTGCGTGAGCACAACAACCTCCATTGATATATCGGTCTTCAAAAAAGGGCGGTTGCCCGCCCACTGGTGGTCTCGTCAGGCGCTTGCGCCGACGATAGCCTTCTTCGCTTCTTCAGGTGTCAATACTCTGCCTGCTGACATCACCTTGCCGTCAATGACCAGCGCCGGCATGGACATGACGCCATACGCCATGATCTGCTGCATATCAGTCACGTCTACAACCTCGGCGTCCTTGCCGAGCGTTGCCAGCGCCTTGCGGACACTGTCCTCAAGCCCGTGGCAACGGGCACAGCCAGACCCCAGTATTTCGATACGCATGATCCCTCCTAGTCCGACAACAACTTGTCGAGTGTTTCCGTCAGCTCACCGATCCGATCTTCAACTCGCGAGTAGTGGACGAATTGGCCTTCCTTGCGAGCAGCGACAAGCCCCGCTTCCCGCAAAACTCTCAAGTGATGCGAAACAAGATTCTGCGGAATGCCGAGTGACCGCTCGATCTCGCAGACGCACAGCTCTCCGGCTCTCAGAAGCCTGAGGACCTTGATCCGCTGGGGTTCAAGCAGGACCGACACCAGCTTCGCCTGCTCCTCGCACTCCGGGCTCCAGTCAGCAATCATGTCCTGTGTCCCGCAGGCGGGCACGCGCTCATGCATACAACAACTCCTATTGATACAATCTATATTGATATATTATCCCTGACACCTGTCGTGTCAAGATCGAGACATCGGACATCC
>JBAQYC010000294.1:0-3462 GCA_049299835.1 Candidatus Cryosericum sp.
CCTCAGGACCCGTTTGGCGCACAATGCCAGCATCCTGGACAGCCTGGACAGATATGTGATCCGCCAGGCATTCTGGCCTCAGTCGCCTGTTTCCAGCACCAGGCTGAAGGCGTCCGGCGACAGGGTGAAGGTCAGCATCGACTGAACCTCGCCTGCTGGAATGTGGACTTCTCGTGGACCGGCAGCGTACGGACCGACCTGGTAGGGATCGAATGAGACGACCAGCCCGCCCGGTTCCAGTGACACACTTGTGAAGTTGTCAGCCGTGGGCGCCGTTCCGCTTTCCACAAACTCCCTCAGCGCTTCGTAGTCTGTGCCATACTGACGCTTCAGGTCTGTGACGCAATACTGAGACAGCCACTTGAGGCTTTGCTTCCCATCCGTGAACAGGTCCTCGGTATCGATGGTCACCCCATCGCTGAGCCTAACATTTAGGACACGCGTATATGACATACCGTGCGCAGCACCTGCTGAGTACGTCTGGAACCTGATGCGGACACTGATGAGGTCGCCGGTCAGATAGGGGATCTCATACTCGGCGCCCAGGAAGCTGCCCTGGTCAGCAGGCAACTGAGACGCTTCGGATGGGTTCTTGCTAGCCCAGGCCGCATCGTCAGCGGCATTTTGTTTCAGTCCGGCAATGTCCGGCAATACCATGGCGGCGATGGCCTTGTTGACCTTTTCCAGCACAACCGACGGCAGTGTGCCGCGCAGCTGCGGATAGTTTGCCGTGATGGAGTAGCGAAGCATCGCATCCTCTTCGCGGACGGTCTGAACAACGACAGACGGCAAACCGATGATGGGCGCGCTCACCACCTTCTGCCGGCAGCCCGAACTCGTCATTGCCGCCATCACTGCCAATCCAATCGCCACTGCCCTTTTCAATCTCATGGTTCCTCTCCTTTGCCTGCATCCCGCCAAACGGCGCAGATGTCCCAGCACAGTATGTCTCGCTCCTGCAGCGAGGCAATATCAACATGACACGCCGAGCCGGCGTGTCATGTTGTCCAGTGCTGCCTGATCGATCGTCTCTTCCCTGCGTGTCATTCCTCGTCCCTGTCCACGATGCTTGCCCTGCCGAAGTCGCGTCGACCACGGAGGGGCTCGCGAACCCGTTCCACGATCTGCTTTGTGCCGTGCACCCTGCTGAGATCGCAACCGTTCCGCGTGTGGTCCCGCAGCTCCTGGAAGTGCTGAAGCCGTCGGACTTCTCTCTGCAGTTTCACGTAGCTGCGGTACCTGTCTTCGTCGAGTGAGCCATTCTCCAGCGCAGCCAGGACGGCACACCCCGGCTCGGTCGTGTGCGTGCAGTCCTTGAACCTGCACCGACCTGCCAGCAGTTCGATGTCCGTGAAGCTCTGCTCGACATCGCCTTCGCTTGCCCACAGTTGAAGCTCACGCATGCCGGGCGTATCGATGATCATCCCGCCGTCCGGGTGAAGCAGGAGCGATCTGCTGGTCGTCGTGTGTCGTCCCTTCCCTACAGCGTTGCTGACGGCTTGCACCTCCTGGTGGTCCTCGCCCAGCAGGCGGTTGATGATTGTCGACTTTCCCACGCCGGACGAGCCAAGAAATGCGATCGTACGTCCCGGAATAAGATAGCTTCGCACGACGTCAACGCCCTCGTTTCGGGCGGCGCTTACTGCGTGCACAGCCGCGCCGGGGGCGACCGCCTCGACGGATCTGATACAGGCCGCGACGTCGTCGCACAAGTCAGCCTTGTTGAGCAGAATGACCGGCTGTGCACCGCTCGACCAGGCTTCAGTCAAGTATCGCTCGATGCGCCTCAGGTTGAAGTTGCCGTCCAGGCCAGTCACGAGGAACACGACGTCGACGTTCGAGGCGACGACCTGTTCCTCGATGCCTGATCCCGCGGCCTTCCGTACAAACTGCGTCCTGCGACGCAGAAGAGCGTGAATGAGAGCACGGTCTTCGTTCGGAAGCGGCTGGAGACCAACCCAGTCACCCACGGCAGGAAAACCGACGAGACCTGCCAGGACATGCAGGAATCGTCCAGTGATCTCGGCCTGCCATTCTCCCTGCTCTCCACGCGCGATGTACCCGTTCTTGTGCTGCTCAACGATGCGCGCCGGTACGAGCCCGTCGCGTTCAAGATTCTCGAATTGTCGTGAGAAATAGTCATCCCACCCAAGCGTTGTCAAATGCATCTCTTCTGCCTCCAATGATGGACATGGATCATGGGGTGCGTGGCAAATCACGCACAGATCACAGAGAGGGCGCTCGAGGAGTTATCGTGACAACAACTGGACTCCGGCAGACCTGCCGGACGCGGGACAGACTCGATTGACGTTGATCAGGTCAGGAGTTCAGTCGAAAGCAATCCAGGAGGCACCCCCTGCAGCAAGTACTTCTTCATTGGTAGCCATTGAGGTTCCTCCCTTCCGGCCATCGGCCAATGTCTGTTCCAACGGTGATTTTACATGACTGCCAAGACTTGTCAAGTGAACTCGGTCCATACCCCTTTTCAAGGCGGGATACAGAGTCTGACACCGCATTCTGCATATACTGTTCAGGTGCGCCCCGTCTGGACGCGTGGAGGAAGATGTGCCCTTTGCCCTGACTGCTGTCCTGTTTGGCCTCGTCGTCCTGGCGACCCATTTTATCCAGGGGATCACCGGCTTTGGCTGTGCCGTGCTGGCCATGCCGTTCTGTATCCTCCTGACGGGCATCGACACTGCCCGGCCCGTCCTCACTGTCCTGGCCCTTGTTCTGGATGTCTACCTGCTGGTCGTCTCGTGGAGACACGTCGATTGGCGTCAGTATCTGTGCATCCTTGCCTTTGTTCTGCCCGGACTCCCCGTCGGCATGGTCGCCTACAACGTCCTGCCTCGCACCACGCTCATGCACATCCTCGCCGTCTTCTTGGTCATCATCGGCATCCAGGGCCTGGTCACGCAGTTCCGGCCTAACAGAGGCGCGCCTCGACCATGGCCCACGTGGCTTCTCGACACCTTGCTGTTCATCGGAGGCGCCATGCAGGGAGCGTTCACCTCGGGAGGTCCCCTTGTCATCATCTACGCGACCCAGAAACTGAAGGACAAGACCTCGTTTCGCGCGACGCTGGTCGCTGTCTGGACCACACTCAACGTGTTCATCATCACAGACATTGTCGTGCGCCACAAACTGGACGGCGTTCCGGGCAAGCTTGTCCTGACGTCCCTGCCGTTCCTTGCGCTCGGCGCCCTGCTGGGGGATGTTGCCCATCGCCGCATCAGCAGCGAACGCTTCACTCAGCTCATCTATGTGGTACTGGTCATCTCGGCTGTCTTCATGATACTATAAGAGGTACGAAGATCTCATCGGACACAACGAGGAGGCACATGGCATGATCGCATTCACGAGAGGGGTTCCCGCAACAGAGGCGTTTCCAGTGGAGGCACTGGGAGAGTGCACGGCGTCTGCGCTCGCCAAATACAGTTCACAGATCCTGCAGTATGGCTC
>JBAQYC010000295.1:0-1931 GCA_049299835.1 Candidatus Cryosericum sp.
AGTCAGTCGCCGTCGAACTGAGAAGCTGAGTGCACTCGAAGCTGAACTCTTCCCCGACCTGCTGAAGGCCGTCACCTGCCATGAGTAGCCTCCATTGCCCAAGGTCCCGTTTGGAATCGTGTGGCTCGTGCCTGACAGCGAAGACGCCTCATATACTTTGGCACCTGTTAAATCGCTGATTCGGAGCGTGTAGGTAACCGCAGCCTGTGGTGGAGCCCACGAGAAGGTCGCGGTGCTGGCATCCAGGGTCGCCCCTTGGGCGGGAGTCCGCAGCTCGGGCACCGTCAGGGGCTGCTCGGGAGGCTGCTCTGGGCGAACGACAGCGAAGGTCAGCGTTATCTTCCGTTCTGTCGGTTCCCAAGCCACCTGGCCGCCAAGTGCCGATGCCACAAACCGCAAGGGAAGCATCGTCCTGCTCTTGACGATCAAGGGGGTGACACGTGCATTCAATGGGTCGATCTGCATTCGTACGCCGTTCAGAAGAGCAATCGGGTCGCTGATCCACATCTCGATGGACGTGCTCCCCTTGACGACGGTAACCTTGCGTTCAGTCGCATCCCAGGAGATCTGACCTTCAAGCGCATCGACAACAGGGCGGATTGGCAGAAGCGTGCGCCCCTCGATGATGACCGGCGCCGCATCCAGCATTACAACCATCCCATCGACATCCATGCGTGTGCTGTCCACGTGAAGGATAATGGTGGCAGCACTGGAAGCCGAGGAAAGAGGCGAAATGCCCACGAATGACAGAGCCAGCACAAGTGTCACAACCAACAAAGCTCTCGCAACTCTATGCATCGTGCTCTACCTCCTTCAGACGCCGGCAGCAGCTTCAGCAAAGCAACATGATGACAGTATTGTCTTCTCACCTCGAAATGCAAAACCAGGGCATCTTCCGAGGTGCGACATCAGAGTTTCACTCCAGATAAGAGTGGCTATCTGGAGCTGTGTCCTGGACCATATCATCGTAGGCCGTACTCACCAGGACCACTTCTGCTTCGCCCGGGCAGGAATGGTGTAGAAACTGATTTCCTGCCAAGTTGTGGTTTGGGACCCCGTACAGTCGTCCTATGGCCCTAGCAGCTTCCGCAGCGTTTCTCCTGCCAGCTTTGGATTCGCCTTGCCCTTGCTCTTCTTCATGAGCTGGCCCACCAGGAATCCGAGCACAGCCTCTTTGCCACTCCTGAACTGTTCCACCTGTGCGACGTTCTCCGCGATCACCTCACGCGCAAATCCTTCGAGTGCGGAAGTGTCCGAGACCTGTTCCAGACCGAGACTCCTGACGGCTTCCAGCGGAGTAGTCCCCGTATCCACCAGCAGGGGCAGGACGTCTTTTGAAGCCGTGTTGCTGATCGTGTTATCCTCGACCATCTTCAGGAGATCGGCCAGTGCCTTGGGCGTCAACCGGGTCTCCACCAGTTCCTTGCCGCGTTCGTTCAGGAGTCTGGACACCTCGGTCCCCATGTAGCCGGCCACCTTTTTCGGGTTGTCATAGAGCGCTATGGTCTGCTGGAAGAATTCCGCCGTGGAGCGTTCCTCTGTCAGCAGCGCTGCATCGTAGGAAGATAACCCGAGGTCTCGTTCGAAGCGGGCTTGCATTTCCCAGGGCAGCTCCGGCATATGTGCCCGTACGGATTTCAGTTCCGCTGCGTCCAGCAACAGAAGGGGCAGGTCGGGCTCAGGAAAGTAGCGGTAGTCATTGCTTGCTTCCTTGCTGCGCATGCCGGACGTGGTTCCCTGTACTTCGTCGAAATGCCTGGTCTCTGTCGTGATGGGAGTACAGTCGGCAAGACACTGCGCCTGCCTCTGGTCCTCGTAGTCGATAGCCCGCTTGACGCTGCGGAAGCTGTTCAGGTTCTTGATCTCCACCTTTGTCCCTCGTTTCGCGGGATCGGGACTGACGGAGACATTCACGTCACAGCGCATGGCAC
>JBAQYC010000296.1:0-3967 GCA_049299835.1 Candidatus Cryosericum sp.
ACAACGAGGAGGCACATGACATGATCGCATTCACGAGAGGGGTCCCCGCAACAGAGGCGTTTCCGGTGGAGGCACTGGGAGAGTGTGCAGCGTCCGCGCTCGCCAAATACAGCCCACAGATCCTGCAGTATGGCTCCTTCCGTGGATTCGCCCCTTTGCGTGAGTATATCGCCGCGGGACACAGCCTGAAACCCGACCAGGTCCTGCTGAGCCAGGGAGCCCTGCAGATCGTTGATTTCGTGGCCCATTCGCTCATCACCCCGGGCACGACCGTTCTGGTCGAGCAGCCCTCGTATGACCGCGTCATCAAGGTCCTGCGCCGGGCGGGAGCGACGGTCGTCGGTGTCCCACTACAGAAGAACGGCATGGACCTCGCCGCCTGTGAGGAGCTCATCCGCGAACACCATCCGCTGATGGCATATGTCATCAGCGATTTCCAGAACCCTTCCGGCACGACGATGTCCGAGGCCAGGCGTCACGGATTTGCCACCCTGGCCGAGAAGTACAACCTGCTCGTCCTGGAGGACATCCCTTACCGTCGCCTGCGGTACGCCGGCGACGACGTTCCCACGATCCAGTCCATGATCCCCGACAGGACGATCGAACTTACCAGCTTCAGCAAGCTGCTGTCGCCCGGCCTGCGCGTGGGCGTCGCCTTCGGTCCCGAGCAGTACATGGATCGCCTCGGCAAAACAGCACAGGACACGTATATCACACCGTCCCTTCTGCCGCAGGCCGCAGTCTTCGAGTTCATCGACAGGGGTCTGCTGCCCGCTCAGATCGAGAAGCTGCACAATCTCTACCGCCCACGTCTCTCTGAACTGCTTGCCATACTTGACGCTGAGATGGTTGACCTGGGAACATGGGCCAGTCCCGAGGGCGGATTCTTCGTAGGTGTGACCCTCAACAGAGATGTCAGGGCTGAAGCCCTCATCGCCAGAGGTTTGGAGGAAGGGATCCAGCTTACCAACGGACGAGACTTCTTCGCAGACAGTAGAGGTGACATGTTTGTCAGACTGCCGTTTTGCGCACTGACTACCGAGGAGATCGACGAGGGCGTCCGGGCGCTTGCCCGGGTCGTGCGCTCGTTGTAGCAGCCACAAGAAGGAGACCGACATGCCCGAACTACCCGAAATTGTCAACCTTGCACGGCAGATGGACCGCCAACTCACGGGGCGACGTGTCGCGACGGTCGACGTCGTGCAGCCCAGGTGCCTGAACGTACCGCCAGAGGAGTTCAGACAACTGCTCGTCCGTTCGCAAGTGGTCCGCGTGATGTCCAGGGGAAAATGGATCTTCATGGATCTCAACCCGGGGACGACGTTCCTTCTCAGCCTCGGCATGGGTGGAGAAGTCCTGTTCCATCGCACGGGTGAGCCTTTGCCGGGGAACCGCCAGTCAGCCATTCTCTTTGACGACGGCAGCGCCTTCAGTCAGCACTTCTGGTGGTTCGGGTACGTCCACGCCGTCAAGACAGCCGACCTGGCTTCCCATGCCATGACCGCCTCCCTGGGCCTCGACCCGCTGGACGATGATGAGTTCACGCTGAGCGCGTTCGAAAAGATGCTGGAACAGAGGAAGCGGAGCACGATCAAGACCGTTCTCATGGACCAGAAGAATATCGCAGGCATCGGCAACGTCTATATCCAGGACATCCTGTTCGCCGCCGGACTACATCCCCTCCGCAAGACCGCCGACCTGTCGCCCGCCGAACGAACCATGCTGTACGATACGATCCGCTCGCAGCTTCGGAGCGCTCTCGATCTGGGTGGTCTCGCATACGAGAAGGACTTGTACAACCAGCCGGGTCGGTTCAAGGATTTCCTGGTCGGCTACCGGGAAGGAAAGCCGTGTCCCATGTGTGGCACCCTCATTCAGAAGATCCGGACCGGCAGTACGTCGTCATTCATCTGCCCGCACTGCCAGATATAGCTTAGTCCCTAGCGAAGACGCACCTGTGTCGACAGCCAATACCAGAATGCAAGGCCTCGAAAACGCATACATGGCGGCGTTCTGGGATCGTCAGCGTGCACAGTGGAGCCTGTATTCGGGCGAGCCGGAGATGGCACCAACCCACACTGCATTTGCAGCCGCCCGGGACATCCTGGAATGTCCGACGCTGCCGGACCGCCGCTCGTCTGTCTTGCGCCTGGCCGCCCGGCGTGACGTCGTGGACCTGGAACCTACCATCAAGGCACTGTGCGACCGGCTTGACGCGGACGACGGCTATGGAGCCGGGATCGACCTGCACGAGAAGGCGGTGCGGGTGATGCCGGACGTTTTGCAGCTCATGCGACTCCGGTCGTCCCGTGCAATCTGCTGTGGCGCCGCGTCGTACCCGGCGCTGGTCCTTGCATCGGAGGAGCTTGACGCGCAGTGGCTGCGGCGCTTCCTGGATGAGTTTCTCGAAAGGAACCTCCCGGCTGCACACGGCCTCTCTGTTTCACTCGGTCTGGATCCCATCAACTGGTTCCGAAAGCTGGACAGTCTGGCAGAGCCTCCACCCATTACAGACCCGGTAGAGTTATGGGGAAGGCTGGTCGACCTGCTCCATCCCGGAAACCTTCCGGCCGAACCCTCGTTCTTTATCGAAGACCGTGGACTCGCCGGCTACACTGGAGCTCTCCGCGTCCCCGACGACGTCCGTATCCTTGCGCGTCCAGCACAGTCCCTGCACCAGTGGTTGACTCTGGTCCATGAAATGGGGCACGCACTGCGGCACCTTTCGTGCACTCAGACCGGCGCCCTTGCAACGTGGACGACAGTCGACGACGAGACTGGGGCTATCATCGTCGAACACCTTGCCACTGCCGCATTGCTCCCCGGCAGACTTGCCGCTGCCGCCCGTGACATCCAGTTGCTTGAAGCAGTGCGCTGCGCCATCAGCGCCTGTTTCGAACTGGCCCTCTGGGACAATCCAGACGACGCGCAGCAGCTCTACACCAAGTGGTACGGCCGGCTCGTGGACGGGGCGCTCGACGCCGCCCTTTGGGCGCTCGACTCCTTCAGGAGCATCGATCCGATGTCAGTGTTCTCGTATGTGATCGGGTATGAATCCGGGAATCGGGCTGTTCACCTCGACGTGAAAGGGCCGCAGCTGGTCTGGCTGCTGTTTGCGCCCGGTCGCTCGCGGCCCTTGATGGAAAAGATCACCCTGCTACTGGGACGAGACTGACGGCGAGAGTCGGTCTCTGGTTCAGATCACGGCAGGCGCAGGGATATCGACCGGCGTTCTCGTCGTGTTGCCGGCCTTGTCGGTAGCGACGATGATCCCGTGGATTCCTGAACGGTTGATCATCAGCAGTTCGTTGTGGCCAACGCTCAGCCACGTATGCAGTGTCCCATCGGTGCCAGTCGCCAGATACGCTTCCTTCAGACTGGTTTCGACGATGTCGACATTCAGAGTCACAAGACGGGATGAGAAGGTACTTGCCTGCACCTTCCAGGTGATTGCCGGTGCGGTCGTGTCCTGATCTGGAGTCTGTCCGCCTTCACCCGGAACGGGATCCGGGACACCTGTCAGCGGAATGCGGACCATGGCCGTTTCCTTCGACGTCCAGACCAGGGCGAAATCGCTGGTGGTGAGAGCAAGCGGGATGCTGGACCGGTCGAACTCCAGCCGAACCAGCACTTCGGTACGCGCAGGAATATTCACGTCGGGGGTAACCCTTATCTCCTTCTCGTACTCTTCCGGATCACCCTCATTGTGGTTCGACACAAAGATCGCCGGCAGCCGCCTCGGCCCCAACCCGTAGGGGAGCGTGCTGAGCCAGACGACAGGAGATCCACTCTGGTCCCAGGCCCGGGAGAGGGCGGGGGACAGTCTGATGGAGATGGCGTCGGAAACAGCTGCAGACGGGGACCCGAAGCGTATTGCTGGCGTACCCACAAGTGCCCCGGTCCGTCCGGTGCGGAAACGCAGCAGGACTGTCAGGTGATTGGCGCCTGGTGTCTCGATCGTCAAGGA
>JBAQYC010000297.1:0-2976 GCA_049299835.1 Candidatus Cryosericum sp.
GTCCCGTGGAACCTCTCAGTAACAAGGAAGGCAAGCCGCTTCTTGGCAACCATGGGGTGCACCGAACCGTCTGCGATTCCTGCTATCATGGCGTGCACCTCGTGCTCAGGTATCGTGGTGAGGAGCGTGAAGTACTGCTCCATGAGGCCATCCGGGATCGACATGCATTTGCCGTACATGTCCACAGGGTTCTCCGCTATGCCGATGTAGTTGCCCAGACTCTTGCTCATCTTGTGGACACCGTCGAGTCCGGGAAGGATCGGCATCATGAAAGCCACCTGAGCCGGCTGACCTGACTGCTCCTGCAGTTCGCGAGCCAGCAGCAAGTTGAATTTCTGATCCGTGCCGCCCAGCTCAACGTCCGCCTCGACTGCCACAGAATCGTATGACTGCATGAGCGGATAGAAGAACTCATGAAAGAAGATTGGGACTTGACTGTGATATCGCTTGGAGAAGTCGTCGCGTTCCAGGATCTGCTGGATCGTGAACCTCGAGGCGAGGCGGATGATCTCTTCGAAGGTCAGCTTTGCCAGCCATTCGCCGTTGTAGCGGACCTCGGTCTTCTGTGGGTCAAGGATACGGTACACCTGCTCGAAGTATGTCTTGGCATTGACATCGATCTGTTCCCCGGTCAACGGTGGACGTGTCCTGGAGCGCCCGGACGGGTCTCCGATCCTCGCCGTGTAGTCGCCGATGATGAAGACGACCTGATGTCCCAGGTCCTGAAACTGACGAAGCTTATCGATAACGACCGTGTGCCCGAGATGAAGATCGGGAGCACTGGGGTCACAGCCCAGTTTCACACGAAGCGGTCTGCTTGAGACGAGCGAGCCCCTGATCTTCGCAGCCAGCTCTGGTTCACTGACAATTTCGGCCGTGCCACGTCGGAGGATACTCAGCTGGCGCTGAACCTCCTGTTCCAACTGGACATTTTCCATCTCCACCTCTTTCATGCGATATCCTGCGGTTCTTTCCAGGCGATCATAGCTACCGTGCCCCGGTCCACAATGACCTGCTGAATGCTATCCTGCGTGATATTGCTGAGTGTCCTTGTCGAGCCCTGCGGTATCAGTGCATGAATCAACGGGTACTTGAATCCGATCAGCGTCAACTCTACCTCATCGACCATCGGAACAAAGGAAACTGTCATGCCCAGTGCAAACCGGGTACTGTTTGCCCCTGTCAGCAGTTTCACCTGACATCGGCCGTCCTCAAAAGATATCCCTTCGAAATCAACCACGCGCCGTGCAGCGAGCTGCAGATTGAACAGGCTGTGGTCGAGTCTCCCCCCGAGTCCCGCCAGCACAAGCACCGTGCCACGCCTCTGCGTGGCTGCCAGCAGATCAAAGGCGGCCTCCAGATCGGACACATCCTTCTGTACCGGCAGACTGATCACCTGCGTACGGCCATGGTCCAACCCCGCCACCATCTCCGGAGCCACGGAGTCGCAGTCGCCGACAAACAGGTCGGGGATGAGTTCAAGTTCGACCATCACGGCCAGGCCCCGATCCACGGCAACCAGATATGCGTCCGAGTAGTCGACCGACCTGAGGTACGAGAACGACCCGGGGTCTCCCCCGGCGAAGACGATCGTAGGCGCAGTCGGCATGCGTGTCCTCCTCAGGCGCCCTTTAGGATCTGCACGAAGGCGGCAGGGTCTGCTGAACGGAAAAAGGCGGTTCCTGCCACGAGCTCATCTGCACCAGCGCCACGAAGAGCCGCCGCGTTCGATACGTCTACTCCCCCGTCAACAGCGATGCGAAGAGGCTTCCCGGATCGGTCCGCCGCAGAACGAAGCGTCCGCACCCTGGCCAGCGTCCCCGGAAGAAACGATTGGCCCCCAAAGCCCGGTTCAACCGACATCAGGAGCACCGTGTCGACACTGTCGAGATGAGGAACGACCGACTCCACCTCCGTCGCCGGGTTGATGGCTACCCCTTTGCGGATCCCACATCCTCCGAGGAGCTGGAGTGCCCGGAATGGATACCGCGTGGCCTCCAGGTGAAACAGCAGCTCGGTCACGCCTGTTCCGACGAACGCATCGAACGTGTCCTCGGGATGCTCGATCATCAGGTGCGCACAACAAGGAAGACCTGATGCCCTGACAATGTCGGCAGCGATCGACCAGCCAAACGAGATATTCGGGACAAATCGACCATCCATAATATCCAGATGAATGCTGTCTGCTCCAGACAGCCGAATCCGCTCGAGCGTACCCTTGAGTTCCACAAAATTCGTGCTCAGAATAGAGACGGACACCCCGACGCGCGACTCTTCCATCACGGGACTTTCGATACGGTCAGCTCGATCCATCCACCCTTCTCAATGGCATCGCCGACTGCCGGCTCCTGCATCAGCACCAGTTGAGCCGGTTGGGTGATCTGTGGCGAAACGATCACTTTGCTCACCGACAGCCCAAGAGCACTCAGACGCTTTCTCGACTCAGTGAGCGACAATCCGACCAGATCGGGCATGATGGTCATGGTCCCCCTGCTGATCGTGAGCGTCACAACAGACCCCCTGGAAACATCGGCACCGGCCGCAGGTTCCTGAGCCAGCACGGTCCCTACCGGACTCACGTCGACCTTCTCGACGAGATCCCCCAGGACCAGCTGGTTCGCAACGATGAAGGCCTGTGCCGCCTCAAATTTCCCACCGACAAAGTCCAGGAGCGTCAGAGAAACCGGGCCCGAACTGGTCACCACCGTGATGACACGCCCCTTCCGCACCATGGTCTGAGGTTCCGGGTCCTGCCTGAGGACAAAATCGACGGGCATCGTGCTCGAACTCTCTGAAGACTGCACTTCAACCTGCACTCCCGCCTTCGCAGCCTTCGCCTCAGCTTCGCGAAGGCTGACGCCCACGAAGACCGGAGCTTCGATCATGCCCTGGCCAACGGTACTGGACGAACACCCGGCAATCACCACAATTACACAGAACAGCGCGACCGCCGCCGCGCATCGATATTGGTTGCGT
>JBAQYC010000298.1:0-9110 GCA_049299835.1 Candidatus Cryosericum sp.
AACGGCGTCACCGCGCCGCATCGTTGCAGGTGCCGATCTCACCGAGCGTATCGGCGAATCGCCAGTACCCTCTCGGAAACTTGGTGGCATATTGTCGTGGTCCGGAAGGAACCAGCATGCCCGACGATCGGTGTGGAATGGAAGCGTTGGAGAGACTTCTCAGTGCCCGTTGGCTGACGCGGCTCCCGCCGCCGCCGCGGCCTGAACGCAGTCGATGGCCAGCACCACCGCCAGCGCTGTAACGGTGTCCTTGGGGTCGGTGATGTCGAGCACGTAGCAGTCGCCCCAGGTCAGCCACTCCTTATGGATCGTGACGATCTCTCGCCCGTCCTGGGAGATGGAGTAGTCGTGCGCAAAGAAGTCACCATCGATGTCCCATCCCAACCCGCCTATGGTGTAGCGGGGATGGAAGAAGGTGAACTCCTTGACGATCTCTGCCACCTGGACGTCGTCTACCCAGACGAAGAACCGGGGCAGGAAGGAGAAGACTCTTTGCTGGACAAGAGCGACCTCCCGACCATCCGGATCCACAATATGGAGCTTCTTCCCGAAGGAGAAGAACTCCCCTTCTACGTAGTATCGGTCATGGTCGTCCTCATCCCAGACACGGAATCTGTCGGTCCAGGAGAAGACCTTCTGCTTGATGATCAGACGCATGTTGAGCACCTCACAGGTCTTGTGCAGCGTTTGTTCCGGTCCCGGGTGAGGAGAACGTCTGTGGCGATCAGATGCAGCCGAGTCACTGCCAGAGCAATCAGCACCTGGAGGCTCATTAGCGTGGCCGTCATTGAACACAGTCGTGATTTCGTAGTTTCCATACTGCCCTCCAACACATATTCCTGCCAACGACAGAAGTGGACCAAAACCCGGTTACGGAACTGTCAGCTTACCGCATGCACTGAAGATATGCACTGCATCAGAAGTATAGTGCGATAGACATGCTTTGCCAATCTGGGGGAGAAGAGCGCACCCAGGAGTGGCGGTGGCAGGGAGAGCGCCGCTGCAGTCATCGACTCCACGGCTCCATTTGTGGGCCCAAGTTGGTTTCCAGTATTACGCTACACTGATTTCCTACGCCGGATCACAGACCAGACTCCTTGGAGTGCATGTCTCATCCAGTTCCATGCTCTCGACGGGAGCAGGACGTACAGGATTCCGGAGGTGACCAACGCCCAGAAGACCGGCAGAACCAGCCAGGACGGAACCACAATCAGCAACGGAAGGACCACCCACCCTGGCAGCCCCACAACTACGGAGGCAAGCTTGTTGAGTCCCACTGCTGTTGCCCCTCCAGGGAAGATGGCATACCTGTTGTAACATAAGTCGGGAACCAACGCGACTCTTGCACGCAGCGTGCTAAACAAGGGAGAACGTGGAGGGTTCTCGACTCTTTGGACAATGCTGGCAAGGAGACCCGGATAGCGTTCCTCGAAAGCCTGGTCAGAGAGTCTTGTCCTCACATCGATACAGATAGTGAATCGTCGCCCTTCCTCTGTGATCCGGCGAGAATACCAGGCTCTCCCCAAGTCATCGCGGCTTGGCAGCGGCTCGAGCGAGGGTAGGACATGAAGCTGCCTGCCATAGGACAAGGTAAGCGTCAACGACGAGAACCCATCGTATGCGTCAGGCGCTCCCTCGCTTACAGTCTGTTCCCAGGTCACGACTGACGGTCGAGACCACACACTGCCACGTGTTCCTGGCAGCGATAGTACAACAGCAGAAAACCCGTCGCCCCCGCATGCTCGGAACTCGGCATAGGCAAACAGGAAGCCAGTGCAGACAACCAGGGCATACACGATGATGATCTTCGCCCAGCGCTGTTTTCGGCTCATCGATGCCACCAGTGTCCCAATCTCCTCTACAGCGGTCATGCTGTATCTTCTATCCATCTTCTTCGCAACGCAAGTCGCTGCCCGGATATTGAACTGCTCAAGGATTGCCCATGCGTGTCCCATAGACAAGCCATGGTGAAGTGTCGGTTAGCCGTTTGAGGGAGAAGAAGTAGGTGTTCTTTCCGTTTTCCCACCCTATCACTTTCCCATGACTCTTTACGTAGTTGATGTCCAGGACAACAACAAAAGCCTTCGTCCCGTCCTCTGTAGGTTCGCGTTCGACCATGCTTATCACCTTGACGTAGTTCAACTCATCTAGCCGCCATTCCAGCGGCACTACGTCTGGAGAAATGCGCTTCTCCATTTCCGGGAGATTCTTCTCGTTCCAGTACTTGAAAAACTCCTTGAGCGCGTCCTCTGCTGACACTGTCGTCTGCTGGGTCGTTGTTCGAAAATCCGTGGCGACAGGGACATAGACAACCGGGTAGTCATACCATGGCTTCTGAAGGATACCGACGACATCATAGGACTTCCCCGCAACTATATCGGGATAGCCGGTGCCGCTGTAGACGATCGTTCCATCCTCATGTTTCATTGCCTGAGATGAGATTGGCTGACAGAGATACAGTTGCACAGAGTTGTGCATGCCATTTCCTCTGCGGAGGTCTGTAAGTGATGTTATCTCACCAAAAAGTGTTCTGGTATCCTGAATAGCCGTGATCTTAACGGTAGCCGAGACGTCGGCTGTATATGAACCCGTCCCTGTCAGGACGAAGTCAGGGATATTCTTGACATAGGGTTGCTCGTTGTTCTTGATCTGTGTAGCCATGTCTATCCCGAAAGTCAAGCCAACCACTCCCTCTTTGGGGGGTTCTTCGTAAGGGAAAGCCAGTGAATGGGCCACAAAGCACCAGCCAACGGAGACGACGAGCAGTGATACCAGTCCAATAGGGAGGATCCTGGTTACCCTCTTTGCACGAGGGCTGTTCCATACGCTCGGCTGCGTTGTCGAACTCTGCTTAAGCGTCTCATTTTTCCGAAGCTTGCCCCTTGCCGCACTCACCGCCGCCTTCATCCGTTCCCATGCCGTCTGTGGCAACACGACATACAGGACGCTCAGCAAGATGTAGAGCCAGAAGAAGGCGATGGACAGTGACGGTGGGACAACAACCTGCAGGCACAGATAGGGGATGGAGAGCAAGGTCGTGAGTGCGGACACTGGTAGTTCCAAAGCGATGTCCTGGTCGGTCTGGAAGGAGAAGAACTCTCCAGCGACAATCGTGGGCAGGGTCTTGATCTGCAGGTAGATCGATCTCGGATATGAAACCATGCTGGTATTCTGGAAAGTGTCAAGAATCTTGTTGTCATCCGGAGTCATGACATAGTAGAAGACGATGGCCGAGTTTCCCCGGAGAAACAGCTTGCCGTTCGGATTGGCTGGAGAGTTCTCCAGATTGGCGTACCAGAAATCTACCCAGGCCCCCGTGCGACTGCCGTTGTCAAAGTAGGTGGGGTCGGTGTAGGGCTTTCTGTACTGATAGTATGAACATCGGAGTCTTCCGAATACTTCTCCTCCGTACCTCTGGGCGCCAAAGGCAATTCCGGGAAGGCTGTTTACGTCAAACCCAAGTCCCCGGATGCTTCCTCCATCGGAGTCGAGAGCGTTCAAGTAGAACATGCCGTTGTTCCCCTTGAAGTACGCGTAGTTGAACAGGAACAGGGAAGAGAAGATCAAACCTAACACGAGAAACCACTTGATCGCTTTCGTTGCCTTTCTGCTCACGCTCATGCTATGCTCCTCCTACAGGTGCTCTGCGCTCCTCAACGCGAAGCGCTGTCGGTATCGATTTTGACGTCGGGCATCCTTCGGCAAGGTCCAACTGCGGATGCCCGCATCCAGCGCATAGAGGAGCTTGTCCAACCGGCTGTTTCCCGCTTGGCGAGCGGGCATCTGAAGCAAGACTTCGCGCACTTCCAAGGGGACGCGTTCGATCGCCCAGCGAACCTCGCCATCAGCGATGGTTGGATCGCCGGCGTTGTCAAGCTCCAGTGCCAGGGCGACATAGGCCGCTGGACCGACAATGTGCTTGGTTTGGTGGACATCCGCTAAAGGATGCGTGTAGGCGGACGATGCGGCAAGGCTGGCGGCGCGAGCGGCCGCAACTGCAGCCGGATCGCCGACCTTACGGGCAGCGGTCATCGCTGCCAAAGCAAGGGAGCGCAGCTGAGCCGTGCGCTTTCCCCCACCAGCAAACACCCGGATGCCTTCAATCGCCGCCCGGGGTCGGATATCTGAAACCGCATGTTTCTCAAACACCGGCAGCGCTCTTTCAGCGCAGTCCGCAGCCCAGTTCCCCAGGACCCTGAGGGACTCCAGGCTCAGCGCGAAATACTTGGATTCACGACCCATCATTCACCTCCTTACACTATGAATACTGCAGGGCTGAGCAAGACGAGGCACAAGACGACATCCTTGTATTCTGCCGAGTCCATGCTACCGCGCTGACTGTCAGCCATGCTCCAGAGCTTGGCTTCGAAACCGAGACTTGCTCCTGTCGTGTTGCCGTTCGTCTTTCCGCGTGCCATGTCTTCCTCTTCGGCGCCAGCTATGATGACAACCGCCCCGCTGTGACGCTACACTGATTTCCTACACCGGATCACAGACCAGGCTCTTTGCAGCATATCTCCTGTCCATTTCCATGCTCTCGACGGCAGTACGACATACAGGACGCTCAGGGCCACCCATAGCCAGAAGATGGGAAAGGCAAGAAAAGAGGGAGTGATCAGCAGGAGGAATAGGTAGTAGGGGCCAAGCATGGGAGCGTATGGATACAGGAACAAGGATGTATAGCCGAACACGCCGACAATCGTTCCACGCAGGGTCGCGTTTGCATCTGGGGGCCCGACATGGAAGAGGGGCTGGTCTACCAGGGGGTAGTATGTACTGAACACGACTCTGGCCATAGACAGCGATGGTTCTGCATCGGAGTATGTGGAATAGGTGTGCTCAATAGTACTAAGGAGCTTCCCTTGGTGTGCGAGTGACGTACACCGAAGAAATCCCCCCCACAGAACGGTCGTGATCAGCAGGAGACCAACCAGTGTCTTCAGGAACTTCCGCGTGGCAGGATAGCGGCGGAGTGCAAAACCAGCAAGGATCGCGGCGACGACCGGGGAACCGAAGAACAGCACGTAATCGCCAACTTGCCCGAGGAGAAAGACACCGGCGATTACCAAATTGATGACTGGCCACACGAACATCGCCAGAAACAACCATTTCTCTATGTTTCGTCTTCGTGGATTTTCGCCATCCGTGGTAGTCCACTGGTGCACCGGTTTGACGATGGTTCGCATAGGATCTTCCTGATCGCTCATGAGTAGCCTCCCCTCCCTGGTGCAACGCCGGTCTACTTCTTGAACACGTACTCCCCGTTGGTCCAGACATATTCTCCAGTTATGTAGCCGTGTATCTCAGATCCCCACACGGATACTGTGATATTCTTGGAATGGGGGTCTTCTTGCCAAAAACCCCATGTCTGTCCATCCGCAGTCGTGTAGATATAGCCGTCCTCTTTGTAGCCTCGGGCGTTGATGTGCCTCAGCTTTCCGGCCTTATTGATGCTGAACAACGCGAACTTCATCTCACCGCTGTCATCACCCACAGGTGTTCCGATATTGAAATCAATATCGCCGTCCTTATTGTAGTCGCCTGTTGCGGGGACGAAAGCACCTACTAATCCGAAGATCCCGTTTCCGAAGTATTGGTTGATCCCCAGCTCATCGATGAGAGTGCCATCACTGTTCCGTGTCACGAACGAGAACCGTCCCCGGTAGGCACCTTCATAGATATCAAACCCGGGGTCACTCGGCGTCAGCGGCTTCATGTATTCTGTCTGTTTCAGCTGCAGCGTGTATTTCTCGCCGGAGGACAAGAAGATCATCTCTTCGGAAATGACCGTCTTGTCAGGCTCTGGCAGGTTCTGTCGGAACTCAGCAGCAGTGGGGATATACACGAGAGGATGGTCCTGCCAGCCAGGTTGAAGAACTCCAACTACGTAATACGACTTCCCAGCGACGATCTGTGGATACCCTGGGCCTTTGTAGCCTATTGCACCGTCGGGAAGCTTGTCTGCTGTGGTTGAGAGGGGCTGACAGAGATAGAGATACACTACGACCTTACCGGGGTCTTGGCCGACGGTGGTCGTTGGTAAAGTAATCTCCGCGGCAATTATCCTGGTGTCATCCACTGACACTACTTTCACTGTGGCAGAGAAGTTGGCTGTGTACGTTCCCTTCGAGATAGAGATGGGAACGTCTCCTCCATAGAGAGATATAGCTCCTCCCTCCACGATCTGGGTCGTCAGGTCATCTCCAACAGGAACATCGACTGTCCCACTGGTTCTTGGTGCACAACCTGTTGCTACCAAGACTACTGTAAGCAGGATACTCAGGAATGTGGCCGCTACGGAACGGGATCGTGATTTCATTGTTTTCATGCCGTGCTACCTCCAACGCATGTGTTCGTCATGCTTTCGGCTGAGTTCCTCCGACCACGTCGTCAATAAGCCATATGCCGTTGACCTTCTTGAGCGTGAGTGTGATGGGTGTCTTTCCTGCATTGCCGCCATGAGCCACTGTGTCGTCCGTCATCATGACCTGGCTTCCATGAACCGTACAGGACGCGCTATCCAGCATCTGTACAGAGTTGATCTCAATACGTTCCGGCCAGGGGCTTGATGGGTATCTCCCTGGAATCCTGATCTTGTCCTGCACGAACGCCTGATACAGCTGATTAGTGATGAACTGTTTCAAGTTGTAGTCGACCGCAGTTATGATGTCCTGGTCGGATGCATCGATGTCTACATCCTTCAGGCGTGCGCCAAATTCTCCCACAACCTGGTAGATCGCGTTGATGTCTGCATCGCTCGGGCGAGTCGTCGTGGACGGTCGAAACAACAGGTATGCGCCAACCGACATGACGAGAAGCAGTACGATGCCGACTGCGATAAATCTGACTAGTCCGTTCGTACCCATATTATGCGCCTCCATCAGGTGCTGTCTTTCAACAAGGGCGTTGGAATCGAACCTGATCACCAGCGCCATCGGCGCGCCACATCTATGCGGCAGCGCAGCGGAACATCCTCTTTCCATCATTAGTATAGCGATTTAGCTGCGAACATGACAAGCATCAATAGCGAGGAGCTGTGATACCAGTACTGCGTTTTGCCCGAGTGTATCGTTGAGGCCAATGTACGGTGATCGTGGCAGATGCTGTCTCAACCAATCGTGGGGGCATCAGAGCAGCCGATCTCACCGGTGCTGGGTCCCCGATTGCACAACTCTGCCCGTCACAACCACAGGAGCCGCTGATCATGAAGGGATATAGCAATGCATCAAGGGCAGCATAATCTGCCGCCCCTGATGCAAACGTTTCCTGTCCTTTCCGTTATTGCTCCGAAACCCACCCCAACGAGGAGACGGTGGGCGAGAACGAGTAGATCTGGCGCGTGCCCGATGGCTCATTACCTGGGTTTGTCATGCCGAGCAGCATTTTATGTGTTCCATACCAGTAGTATGGGAAAGCGGACAGAGGCATGTCGGTGGTTTCTGCACAAGGGAATCCTTTTTCCTTCAGTGTGTAGCGATTGATGTGCAGCATCGTCGGATGAGCGTTGTCGGTATAGGCCACCAGAAGGTCCCATGCTTCCGTGATGCTGATGTTCCTGAGCGTGGCATCCTGAAGGGAGGCAACGATCTGTCGCGTGGGGAGAAGAGAAGCCAGGAGGGATTCCGGGGTGTCGGCCGTAGGCGCGATGATGATCTTCACATCATTGCCCGATTTGACAGCCACAGCGACCGAGGATTCGACCATATCGACAGCCATGCCGGTAACCGATTCCTGCTGTGCTTCAAGGGAGGCGAGCTGAACGAGATCATAGGTCTTGCCCCCGTAACGTGTCCCCGCACCCCCGTAACTCTGGATAGCTTGGTCGGCGACCGTATACGTTGTTGAAGTTTCAGGAATAGGAGAAGACGAGATGATGACGCGTTTCCCGTTCTCCATTGCCGTGTGGTATTCCACGAAAAGCTGTTTCTGTTGGAGCATGTCGGGCGAGACAAACGTCAGGTCGATCTGGATGATGGCGTTATCCGACGTTCCTTTGAAAAGTTCAAACGGATGGATCGATCCCGCAATGCGATATGCGACAAGATGCATCCCCGGCATTGCTGTGCTGGTGTCCTTCGCTCTTGCTGTCCACAGGGACTGTGCATAGGCCGTGCGGCCGGAGAGGAGCGCCTGGAAGTAGCGCTCGACGAGATACCCTGCATCCTCATCAAAGGAACCTTCCGACTGCCTGCGCACGATAGACCCTGGGCCCTGTCCATCCGTGGGCTTCAGGACTTCATAGAACACGTACTCCGAGCTGCCGATACCCGTGGTGGCGTCCCAGAGAAAATCGCAGCAATCTCTACTGACAACGAGATCTGTCCCTCTGACCAGATCAAAATCGGTGATGTGCAGTTCCGACCCGTTTCGCAGGTAGGCGAGGAACCTGCTGTCCGGCGAGATAGACGGATGGGAATCTCCAGATTGCCCGATCGTTGTTTCCCGTACGTCAGTGCCGGCGCCCACAAGATTCACGACGCTGAACCCGCTGGCGCCTGCCGAGATCAGGAGTGCCCCGTCGCTGGTAACCGTCGGATCGCTGCCCTGCTCTGCTGTCTGGGGCAGCGCGTCCGTGAAATCGGTTCCCTCGCGGAGGGCGGCAGTGTCGATGACCAGGACATCTTTTCCACTCTGGATGACAGCGGCGGAGCTCTTGGCTATGTCATCACCACCGACCCTGAGTATACCGCGCGGGACCCACGATGAAGCCGAACGGACAAGGATTGTCGCAAGCACACTTCCATCGGGGACGCCAGCTCCTGCCGGTACCGGCGATGGAAGCGAGACGATGGCAAAGGCCGGATCTGCATACCGGTGGTTGTTGCCAGCTTTTGCAAGAACGGTCCGGGTCTGGGTGACGGCATCGTACAGGACGACATCGCCGTCCTGCGCATAGACATATCGGTCGTCATCCGGGTCATACCGGATCTGCCCGATGATTCCGCTGGACGTTCCCTGCAGCTTTGCCCGCGGTACCAGCAGGACGGAGGCGCCCTGGTCAACGGCGCAGATGCCGTCGTTGGTCAGCACAAGCAGCTGGCCATTCTTCGTCTGGCCAACCAGTTGCAGTTCTTCTCCCGGCTTCCCGGAGAATACTGGCGCGGCATTGC
>JBAQYC010000299.1:0-4401 GCA_049299835.1 Candidatus Cryosericum sp.
CTCATGTCCATCTATTCTACCCCGCTCCCAATATGAGACAACTTAGCACTGTGAACTATAGTATACAATGCGCAGGAAGCGGCGTGACTCCGCCATAACAGCTCCTGTAGCGCTGCGAGCGAGAGCAGGTACCCAGATGATGCCATCTGCATCGCACACGACAGGACGCCTGGCCCGGAGTACTCGATCCACCTTGGCATCAACAAACAGGTCCTGCAGCTTGTGTTCACGCCCGCCAAACGTCGTCATGCGATCCCCCGGCCGTGCGTGGCGTACCGAGAGAGGCAAGTGCAGCACATCGAGGTCGAACCATGCTTCCTTCGCTCCTGCCTCCCGAAGATCCGACGGAACGTCCGAGGGTTCCTTTTCCGCGAAGGTCAGGCGTCTGCGAAACCAGTCGACTGTCGTGGGGAACGTTCCTATCTCCTGGGGTTCGAGGACACGGTCGGTGAATGCCGCGCCATAGACGTAGACGTGCTGGTAACCCACTTCCAGCATCACCCGGTCGTCCAGCGTCACGCGGCTGCCTGCCCTGCCGTTTCGTATAGCCTGGGTGGATCGCGTCAACCGTTCGAAGCTGGGGCCGACGCCCGACGTGGCGAAGACCTCCTCCAGCGCATATTGCAGCAAGGGGTCAGGCAAGTTCGCAAGTGCCGTCCTGGCAAGGCGCAACGCTCCGGGATGTTTGCCGTCACCCGCCTCCAGGATCTCGATATTGTCCGTCACCTGCTCGGTCTGCTTCTCGAACAGGTCACATGTAGCTCGGGCGATGTCCGCCGTTCTTGCGACAGCCGTTCTGGCAGCTGGAAACCGGCTCTCGATCAGCGGGATGACACTCGTGCGGATGAAGTTCCTCTCATAGCGCAGATCCGCGTTGGAAGAATCGTCCCGCCAGGTGAAACCCTGCCCCCGCAGCCAGCCCTGAAGCTGTTGCTTTGACACTGCGAGCAGCGGATGAATAAACATTCCCGTACGTGGAGCGATGCCAGACAAACCCCTCAACCCTGTCCCCTTGAGAAGCCGGAACAGGACCGTCTCCACCTGGTCGTCCAGCGTGTGAGCCGTGGCAATGCATGCCGCACCCGTTGCAAGAGCCGTCAGGCGGAGAAAACGAAGCCGCAGTTCACGAGCCGCTTCTTCCAGACTGAGATGGTGGCCGGAGGCGTACGCACCGACATCTTCAGATCCCATTTCACAGGGAACGGCCAGTGAACCTGCCAGCTCCTGCACAAACGCCTCGTCCGCGTCACTCTCGACACCGCGGAGCTGATGGTTGAAGTGGGCACAGATGAGATCGAGATGGAAGCTTTCGTGAAGCGAGCAGAGAAGCCGCAGCAGCGCGACCGAATCAGAACCACCCGAAACCGCTACGACCACGCGAGTACCAGGGACCAGCAGCTCGTGTGAGCTGCAGTATGACCAGACATCGTTCTGGAGCATGAGCCCGATCAGCCGTCAGCCAGCAGTTCGCTGAGCAGAAGCTCGACGTCGTGATTTCGCCTGCCTGAACGAGCGAATGTTCGCAAACATTCGACGGCTGTGGCGCGTCTCCCCCAACCCTCCATTATTCTCACTGAGCGCACGAGGAGTCCGGGGTCGTCGGGTTGCAATGCGACAGCTTTCTGCAGGAACATGGTGGCGCGTTCGGTCTCACCGGCTGCACCCAGAGCCATGGCCAGATTGTAGTAACAGACGGGAGCAGCACCTGGGAGAGCAATTGCACGAGCCAGTGAAGCTATCGCCGCGGATGTCCTGTTCTGTGCCAGAGCATTCGTCCCCTTGTGATGCCAGTATATGTATTCGGCAGGTGCAAGCTCGGCCGCCTGGGAAAATTCCACTCCTGCCTGATCCAGTCGGCCGGCATTGTGCAATACCAGGCCATAGCTGTTGTGGAGAGAAGCATCATTGGGGAATCTCTCGACCAGATCGGCGAAGATCTCGACGGCTTCGTCGTTCAAACCGCATGCACTCGATGCGACGGCGAGATTCTTGCGCGTCACATCGTCACCAGGCATGACCTTCGAGGCTTTGACGAAGACGGCACGTGCCTCTTCCCATCTTCCCTGGCCGTACAGGTAGCTGCCGTATGCGTTCAACGAAGCACAGTGACGGGCATCCTCGTTCTCACTGGGTTCGTCGATCACTTCTGGTTCAGCGATTCGCGGTCTTCGTCCCATCTCAACCTCCCTCTCCCGGTCAACTGTGACTCCAACGAAAATGCACCAGTCTCTGGACCGTGTACGCGGCCAGATTGCAGTCGTCGACCCCTTCGCTATCGCTTAACAGTGTAGCGGAAAAATGGAACTCACAAAAGTCACCGAGATGATTCTGAACATGACATGCTGCGCGTTCCCTGCAGTCACATGACAGCGAGGTTCAGGACAAATCCATCAGCCCTTTCTGGAGACTCGTGCCAGGAACCTGCGGCCAATCCTCAGATATCCCATCGCCTCATCTTCCCGCAGGAGCGCTTCAGCGGCCATGTATGAGGCGAAGCCTATGGCGATGAGTGGCAGGATGTGGACCCGGGATTGCAGGCCGAGGACGACGGCTGCCATGGCCAGCGTACCACCGCCGATCTTCAGGACGTCCCGGAAAATCAGGACATAATCGACCGCTCCATACATGCGACGGTAGACAAGGTACATGCCCGTCATGCTCACGAACGCGGCGATCGACGATGCAATGGCAAGCCCATAGGCACCAAGGTGGAGCACAAAACCAAACAGGTAGTTGAGGCCGACGTTTATCGCGAGACTGGCGACACTGATAAACATGGGCGTCATGGTGTTGCGCCTTGCGTAAAAGAGTCTGGTCTCGATGTACTGGACCGAGCTGAACAGCAGCACGCCCGTGTACCCCTGCAGAACGCGTGCCACCAGAACTGTGTTTGTCTCACTGAAGGCTCCCCGCTGGTAGATGACGCGAACGATGGAAGGAGCAAGCAGGAGCAGGCCGGCCGCCGCGGGCACGATGAAGAACAGAATACGCTGGATAGCACCGCGAGCCAGTTTGTAGGCCTTCGCCACGTCGCCTGTGGCAAATGCCGAGACGATAAACGGATACGAAGACTCCGAGATCTGAACAGCCCAGACACCAAGAGGCAGGAGGAAGATCTTCTGCGCATACGCCAGCGAAGCAATCGACCCTTCGGGGAGGAAAGAAGCCATGGTCCGGTCGACAAGTGTCAGCAGCATGTCTGTCGCCGAGCCGATGAACAGAGGCCCCGCCTGCTTGAGCAGCGACTTCACCCGGGGATCCCAATGACCGTACCGTGGCAGGATGAACCACTTCTCGCGGATCGCGAAGTACGCCCACAGCGCAAGCGCTGAGATAAGCTGTGCCCCGGTCTTGAGGATGGGCAGTTCCATCTGGCGCGCACCAAACAGCAACCCACTGATGACGACGACGTTCATAAGGACGTCGCTGAATGACAGGAGGATAAAATCCTTCTTGACAGACAGCGCCGTCTTGATGGTTGCCGAGATGACAATGATCACGGACAGAGCGGCCATCCACCGATACGTGTACTCGGCATAGGCGTCCACAACGCCCTTGAACCCGCCGCTGAACAATGTCACGAACATGCGTGGGAAAACAGCAACTGCCGTGAAGAGAACCAGCCCTGCAATCGAGAACAGGCCAAACACCGAGCTCAGCAGACTGCGATAGTCGCGTTCACTCCGTAACCTGGCATGCGTCAGCTCGGGAACGAGTGGAATCGAGATAGGAGACGTGACGAAGGTGACAATGTTCATGAGCACGCTCTCGACCAGCTGGGCAACATCTACGATGTACGTAGCGCCGAAGATCTTCGCTACGAGGACATCCCGCACAAACCCCAGCACTTTAGAAAGGAATGAGCCCGAGACCTTCCAGAATGCCGCCTGGCGCGGCGTATTTTCGGACCGCCCCACTACAACCCCTGATTTCAGTTCAGCATCGTTTTCCACGTCAGTGCTCCCATTGGTCGAATGTCGCGCGTACCGCATTAGTATAGCGGCGTTGCATCCTACTGCCACGTCACGACTGTAACGAAGCACCCCTCGTCTTGAACAGAAAGACTCGGGGGGTTCCAAGATTGTTACGCCGTTGCGACACTCTTCAACAAAAAGGACTGGATACCCCCGTACGCGGAGAAGCGCCCTTCGTATTGGACTAACATACTTGGGGGGGGAAATGACAGATCACTGCAGTTGAGGCGTGTAGTGTTATGTGGTATCATAAGGTGTCCGAACAAACATATCCTTGAGGAGGAACCATGAAAGCAGCGAAACTGGGGTCGGAGAACGTGATATGGGACCTGAGCGCTCTGTATGCGAGCCTTGACGACCCACACATCGAACGCGACATGAAAGCCGTACGACGGGACGCGGCCGCACTTGCTGCCCAGTACCGCGG
>JBAQYC010000300.1:0-2119 GCA_049299835.1 Candidatus Cryosericum sp.
GTGCGGGTACTGCATGCCCTGTCCACAGGGTGTCGACATCCCTGGCATGTTCCAGCTCATCAATGAGGCATCGATGTTTGGGAGCCTGGACAGTCAGCGCAGGAGTTACGTCCACGCGGGAGGTGAAGGTTCGTCAGCTGACAGCTGCATCCGCTGCGGGGCATGCGAGGAAAAGTGCCCACAGCACATTGCCATCCGCGACGAGTTGGCTGGTGTCGCTGAGCAACTCGGCTGACGCTCTACTCCGATCGCCGGGAGTGTCGTCCTGAACGGCACTGACGGCAGTATCCGTACAACACAAGGCTGTGATCGGTGACCTCAAAACCCAGCTCTTCAGCCACACCGTCCACAGAATCATCTACAGGGCACTCCCTGATCGGAAGCATGCGATGACACGCCAGGCAAACCATGTAGTGTCGATGAACGCTTCCCATCAGCTCAAAAAATGCGTGGCCGTCATTGCTCAATAACGTTCGCTGTACGCTGCCACGGCTGACGAGTTCATCCAGGGTACGATAGACTGTGGAAAGCGCCATGCCCGGCATCGTCGCATTCACGCGTTCGAGAATGCCCTCGGCTGTCAGCGGAGTGCTCTCCTCACCAAGAACCTGAAGGATGGTACGACGATCCCTGGTCATCCGGAATCCTCTCAGCTGTCCGGGAATCCGACTCCCGCTTTCATCCTGCCTGTGCGCCGAATTCATGACATCACTTCCCCGACAGAGCCTGGATCAGGATGCCGGCAGTAATACTGATACCAAGCAGCCAGGCAATGACCTTCAGCGTATTCCTTGTGTCGTGGTTCTCGCGAAAGAGAACAATGAGTCCCAGCCCACCCGCAGCCCCCAGACCGGCAACTGTCGATCCAAAGCTGATAGTCCCGGCAATGTACAGTTCGGTGATCGCAACGCTGGCAGCACAATTCGGAATGAGTCCTATGAGTGCAGCCAGAACAGGCTGGAAAATCGTGTGACTCAGGAACAGGCGCGACAGATTCTCCTGCCCTACCCGATTGATGAGCAGTCCAATGATGAGCGATGTTACCAGGACAAACAGGACAATCTGGGCCGTCCGCTTCGTCGCAGACCAGAGGATCTCCTTCCAGTCGATGCTGCCGGTCTCCTTGTACGTGCATGACGCACGAGTGTCGTCACAGGAACAGTTCTGCTCACCGATCCTCACTGCATCCTCCTCGGCCTTCCGGAGGTCCCGGCATTGCTGGGTGCGTCTGTGGTTTTCGGTGCGCATGAATGCGTCAACAAGATATCCTCCTGCGACCGCGAGCAGAACCTTGACGCCGACAAGAGGAAGGACAATATGTGCCTTGTCCGGTCGTGAAAGAAGGATGGGCAGAGCTTCGTCAGACGTGGCAAGGTATACGGCGACGATCGTGCCCATTGTGAGGAGTCGCTGCGTATACAGTGCGCTTGCCATGACCGAGAAACCACACTGGGGAATGGCACCCCCCACCGCCGCGATGACAGGCCCGACGTGCCCCGCTTTCTCGACGGCATCGACGATACGCTGCTGCCATTTTGCCTCGACGAATTCCAGAACCAGGTAGACCCCGAGCAGAATCGGCGCCATCCTGAGAGTATCCTTGAGAGCGTCCAGAACAACATTTACCATCGACCGACCACCCTTCTACATGCAAATGACTTGCAGCAAGACAACCTTTAGTATACTCGGGAGAGTACGGTGTCAACCTACAAACAATAATTCTGGGGCATCATCGGCCTTCAGTTGATGAGAAAGCAGCACCGCTGGCAAGAACACTGCATCTCCATCCGTCGTTCCCCCCGAGCATGTAAGTCCAATGCGAGGGGTGTCTCTGAGGGGTGCTCTCCGCGAAGGCGGGAATCCATCAGTCGAACTTCCGGTTCTTGAACCGACTTCAATTGGGCCGCAGGCTTTGAACCGTGGAAACGTGTCCACGTTGCCACGTCCTGCGAGGTATCAAAGGGCTTCAATTGGGCCGTGGTCTTTCAACCGCGGAAACTGGGTATCGTCCAGCAACAGCACACGTTTTCTAAGAGAGGGCCCATGCAATGATAGTGTCCGTATAGTTGGTGTAAATTCAGGAGAATGAAAGAGCCAAGGGCTCGCTTTCGGTATAATG
>JBAQYC010000301.1:0-3612 GCA_049299835.1 Candidatus Cryosericum sp.
CTCGAAGGCCTATCATGGAACATTGATCGTGGTTTTTGTCTCTCCCGCGTTTACTCATGTCGTGGGTTTCACGGCATCCCGCAAAGTAGGTAAATCCGTTGAGCGCAATTATGCCAGACGTCTCATGAAAGAGGCTTTTCGCATGGTTTCGCCCGGCCTCATGCCCGACTTTGCCTACGTTCTGGTAGCTCGCAAGCCGATCGTCGCCTCTTCTGTGGACGATGTTCGGCGTGAACTTGCGCGACTTACGGCCCAGTATTGCCAGCAATGAAGAAGGTCGTTACATTCCTGCTGCGTTTCTATCGTCGATTTCTCTCACCACTCAAGGGTGCGACCTGCATCTACTATCCAACGTGTTCGGAATACACGCTCGAGGCTGTCGAGCGGTATGGTGTTCTGACCGGGCTATGGCTCGGCCTCAAACGTATTCTTCGGTGTCATCCATATCATCGGGGAGGGTTCGATCCTGTCCCCGAACTGCACCGGGACTGCGTGCACGCAACTCACACCCTGGAGGTTTCCATTGATACAGAGAAGCACCCGTAAGAGCACCTACAAACTGTTGCTCGTCGTCACCCTGCTCCTTGGCCTCCTGACGCTGTCCGGCTGTGTCGCGGCAACGCCAGCTACGACGTCCGATCCGGTAGGCGTCGGTCTCTCGGTCACAGTACGCCCGCTCGAGAATGTCCCGATCATTATCACCGTTAAGAACAACATGACCAAATTCGTGAGCGACGTGAAGGTCCGGATCGTTTCTATCGACGGAAACGCGGGCATCGCCCCCTTCGACCTGTGGGAGACCCCCGATGCCTCTGTCACGCTGAGTGCGCCTCTCCTGCCCGGCAAGACGGCACAGGCAAAACTGATCCTGCAACAGAAGACTCCGGCCGCTATCAAGTCTTATGGTATCGATGTCAGCGTCTCCTACAAGGACGGCGATGGTGTTGCGGTCACCAAGATCATCAAGAATGCCGGTATCGTCAAGGTCGGCAACATCAACTTCCTGTCCGCCGGCATTCGCTGGATCATCGAACAGCTGTACAAGCTTGTCCACAGCTATGGGATCGCCATTATCCTGCTCACCCTCCTGTTGAAGCTCATCACTGAGCCGCTCACGCGCATGCAGTTCAAGTCGACGGTCGATATGCAGAAGCTGCAGCCTCAGGTCGCCAAGCTCAAGGCGAAGTATCCGAACAAGGATGACGCCCAGAAACTGAACCAGGAGACCATGAAGCTGTACAAGGATAATAACGTCAGTCTTTTCAGCGGATGCCTTCCGCTCCTGGTGCAGTGGCCAATCTTCCTGGCCCTGTTTACTGCCATCAACAACTACTCGCCTTTCAACAACGCACCATTCCTTTGGGCGCCGGCCTTGTCCATGACCTCGAGTGCCCTGCCCCTGGCTACACGGTTCATCATGCCCATCCTTGTCGGGCTTACGACCTATCTGCAATCCATCACTTCTTTCACTCCGGGACAGGATAAGTCCCAGACAGCAATGCTGACGTACTTCATGCCACTGCTGATGGGCTACTGGGCGTATGGTTTCAGTATCGCGCTCGCACTGTACTGGGCACTCTTCTCTCTGTTTTCGGCAGGCCAGCAGTATATAGTCATCAAGCGCCTCACCAAAGGCATGGCCGTTCCTGAACCAGTCGTCAAGAAGTCGGGAAAGAAATAGGAGAAAACGCGATGAGGCTTTCCAAACACGCTGAGCAACTGGTCACTGACTTTCTTGTCGACTTTTTCAAGGCTCTCGACGAGACTCCCGAGATCCAGGTGGCATATACGGACGGCGACCCGTACATCAATATCACCGGGCTCACCGGAAACGGCACGTTCCTGACCAGGGATCAGACCTGCCTGTCGGCACTGCAGCACATCGTCAATGTCGTGGCGCACAAGGACCGCGAGGGTGCTCCCGGCATCGTCACGGTCGACGTTGACGGATACGTCATGCGTCAGCGCGAGATGCTCAAGCGCATGGCTATCGACGCCGCCCTGCGAGTCAAGCGAGAGAAACAGTCGGTCATGCTTCAACCCATGAGCGCCAAGGCACGACGTATCATCCATGTGACACTCAAGGACTACCCGGGCATCACGACGCACAGCGAAGGCCGCGACCCGCAGCGCCGCGTCATCGTCGAGCTCACCAGGTAACAGGAGCGGCGCATGCCGCACGTTTCAACCATTGCCGCTATTGCCACCGCCCGTGGCAATAGCGGTATTGGCATTATTCGACTCAGCGGCCCTGACTCCTGGACAATCGCCGCTCAGCTGACGGAGGGTCAGCCTCCGCTTGTGGACCGCACGGCCAATCTTCGACGCATCTCGCGACCGTCCACCGAAGAAGTCCTGGACCACGGGATCGTTCTCCCGATGCGCGGCCCGCATTCGTACACAGGCGAGGATACGGTCGAACTGCAACTGCACGGGAGCCCCCTTCTCCTGGATAGCGTTCTGGATGCCTGCCTGAAACTCGGTGCAGAACCCGCCCGCCCCGGGGAGTTCACGTTCCGTGCACTGCTGGCCGGCAAGCTTTCGCTCCTGCAGGCCGAGGCCGTACGCGACCTCGTGGACGCGGGGTCTGATGAAGAACTGTCTCTGGCCCGGAAGTCGCTGTTTACAAACACATCTCAGCCTTTTCGGAGTGTCCTGAGCCTGATCACGAAATCCCTTGCATCTCTGGAGGGGCCCGTCGATTTCCCCGATCAGTTCTCTGAGGAGGACGAGTCGATCGCCCTGTATGGGGCCAGGAACCTCGCAGCAGAGGCACACGCGGAGATCGAGAAGCTCCTCGCGGACGCGCAGGCTACGACGCGGCTGCAGCATGGGGTCACCGTGGTAATAGCCGGGGCGCCCAACGTGGGCAAGTCCTCCCTGATGAATGCCCTGCTCAGGTATCCGAGGGTCATCGTTTCAAGTATCCCCGGAACCACCCGCGACTCGGTAGCAGAGGAGATCCTTCTGGGAAGACACCGCGTTACATTGGTTGACACGGCCGGTATGAGCGCAACTCAGGCTGGAGTCATCGATCGACTGGCGGGTGAACAGACAGCTCAGTACATCGAGCGCGCGGATATCGTCCTGATCGTCCTCGATACCGAAACTGGACTGCAGTGGCATGAACGCGACCTTCTCAACCGCGTCCGTCCTCTGCCCCATCTCGTGGCCGTAAACAAGATCGACGCCGGACCCATTCCGGCGGGTCTCGAGGCAGAAGTCGGCGAACCAGTGCTCGGAATATCGGCCATGAAAGGAACCGAGCTCGAAGAGCTTACCCACCGCCTTGCAGACATGGTAGAGGCAGCCGCCGGACCAGTCACGGCCAGACAAATGGTAACACGGCGCCAGGCAGCAGAACTCACAATTGCAGACCACGCACTGAGCGATTTCGTGAACGCAGCCGCGACGGCTCCATCAGATGTTCTCGCCTGCTTTGTCGGGGAAGCCCGCGAAGCGATCCAGCGAATCCTGGGTGAACACACCGCCACCGACGAGATCCTCGAGACCGTCTTCAGTACCTTCTGCATCGGCAAGTAACCCAGGCTCTGCCAATCACCGGGAAGCGAACCTGTTGCCGACCTGCAGGGCTTCGCGCCACCTCCGTCC
>JBAQYC010000302.1:0-1836 GCA_049299835.1 Candidatus Cryosericum sp.
GCCCCTTTTGCATTGCGACAATGGTTTCCGCGTTACGACGCAGTCGTCGATCGACTCGCGAACGCTTCCGCGATGCCGACGATGACCTGCACAGCTTTCTCCATGGACTGGATGACAACGTACTCAAGAGGGCCGTGGTAGTTGCGGCCGCCGGTGAACAGGTTGGGGCAGGGAAGTCCCATGTAACTCAGGCGTGAACCGTCAGTCCCACCGCGAACAGGCTTGACGATGGGCTCGATGCCCAGCTTCTCCATGACGCCACGGGCGATGTCGACGAGGACCATGTTCTGCTCGATGACCTCGCGCATGTTGTAATAGGAGTCGCGCACGTGTACCGAGACCGTGTCTTCTCCATACTTGGCATTCAGGAAGTCGCCAACGGCATGTGCCATGCTCTTCCGTTGCTCGAAAAGGTGTCTGTCATGGTCCCGGATGATATATTTGGCTTCGGCTTTCTCACATGTGCCATTGATGCTGGTGAGGTGGAAGAAGCCCTCGTATTTTTCGGTCGATCGAGGCGTTTCGTCGGAGGGGAAGAGCGTCGTAAGCTCTGCTGCTATGAGAGCCGCATTCTTCATGATACCTTTTGCCGCACCAGGGTGGATGCTCTTGCCGGTGATCTCGAATGCCGCCGATGCGGCATTGAAGTTCTCATATTCCAGGCTGCCCAGTTCATCGCCGTCCAGCGTGTACGCGTACTTCGCGCCGAATTTCGCCACGTCGAACCGATCGACACCCTGCCCAACTTCCTCATCCGGCGTGAAGCCGACCTTGATGACGCCGTGCTTCACCTCAGGATGCGCCAGCAGGTACTCGACGGCAGTCATGATCTCGGCTACACCTGCCTTGTCGTCGCCTCCCAGGAGAGTCGTGCCATCTGTCACGATGAAGTCCTCGCCCTTGTGCAGCAGCATGCCCGGGAAGTCGGCAGGACTCAGAACCAGGTTCTTCTCCGCGTTGAGGACAATGTCCTGGCCATCATAGTTGGTGACGATGTGTGGCTTCACGCCCAGGCCTGATGAGTCGGGAGACGTGTCCATGTGTGCGAGGAATGCGATGACTGGGACCGTCTCCGGATGCTCACAGTTGGCGGGAAGAGTCGCGGTCACATAGCCGTTTGGATCCACGGAAGCGTCTGCCAGACCAAGCGATTTGAGTTCCTGGACCAGTTCATTGGCAAGAATGAGCTGTTTCTCGGTGCTGGGAAACGTGACCGAATTCTCGTCGGACTGAGTATCGAAAGAAGTGTAGTGCAGAAAACGGTTTACCAGGTCATTCATGTATTCCCCTTTCCGGACGCATTGATGCGTCCTGGATCTGATAGTGTCTGACAGACTCTCTTGAGTGTTGCGAACGCGACGAGCGGTTCTTCGACGTCGCTTACTGCTGCTTCCATCGGACATGGCCCTGTGCCCATCCGGTTGAGCACGTCGTCGATGACGGCACCGCACGTAAATGGAATGCCGGCCATACGCAGGACGTCCTGTGCGCCAGTGCTCATCGTCAAGGCGAATACCGACCGGGGGCGCAGCAGGGTGAACAGCAATGCGGCCGCTCGTCCCACCAGTTTGTCCCCCCAGTCGAGAGGACCGTGACCGGCTACGCGTTCCTCTTCCACTGCTGTGAGGAGTGCACTGATCCCTCTGCCCGTCAGCCGGTATACGAGTTCCCCGCCATCTGCAGCACAGAGAGTTGCATCTCCCGACCGTATCGTTGTCTGTACAAGTTGTTCGCCTTCCGTCATGAGCTCCTCGTTTCGCCGCCTCGGAAGCGGCTGTGTCCATTGTATTCAAAACCGTTCAGTCGTACAGGCCGCGCATCGACTCATCTATTATG
>JBAQYC010000303.1:0-7410 GCA_049299835.1 Candidatus Cryosericum sp.
GTCTCCTGCGTCATCGGATGTCATGTAGGACCGACCGTTCTCGGACCCGTTGTCGTCATGAAGGAGAAGCCACCGGCGAAGAATCGCGTAGACTGAGCAGGACACCCAGAAGGACGACAGCTCCACCCGCGAGCTGCATCATTGTCACTGTCTCGTGGAGGACGACCCAGGAGGTCAGCACACCAAAGACCGGGATAAGGTTGAGGATGCTGATCGCCTGGGTCGATGTCATTCCAGCAACCCCGTAATTGTACAGAGAATAGCCTCCGACCGAACAGAAGACCGCCAGATAGATGACAGCCCAGACAGCGGAGACCGGGATGGGGAACGTCGGTCGCTCGAAAATACCTGCCAGGGGAAGCAGGACGACACTGCCGAGCAACATCTGGAACATGGCAGTCCTGCCGGCCGAGCTGTCCCTGGACAGGTTCTTGACCAGGATACTGTAGAATGCCCAGCAGATGCCTGAGAGGATGACGAGTCCATCGCCAAGCAGGCGCCTCCCTCCCGGGGCTCCTCTCAGCGAACGGGGGTCAACGATGAGGATAATGCCCACGACGGATATCACAATGCCTGCGACCGTGGCGCGGGAGAACTTCCTGTGGTATACGAGTCCCTCCACCAGAAGCGACAGGACGGGGAAGGCTCCCATCATGAGGGATATCTCGGAGGCTGTCGACAGGGCGAGCCCCACGTTCTCGAAGATGTGGTTCAGTGTATAGCCCAGGACACCTCCCAGTAACATGGCGCCGAATGTCCGGCGGTCCAGGCGAAGGTCTCCGTGACGAACAAGCAGCCAGACGAACAAGATAGCGCTCGCGAGCACAAAGCGTATCCACGCGAGCCATAGTGGAGGAATCGAGCGCAGGGCCAGCTTGGAGACGGCGAAGGACGTTCCCCAGACGAACGATGACACTACGACGGAGGCTATGCTGCTGGTTCGGCTTGTTGGCATGATTGCATGATGATATCTTATGTGACAGTCCTTGTCAAAGCCCGGCTTCCCAGGCCGGAAGTTCTGCACAGTCATACATGAAAAAGACCCCGGTGATGTAGGTATCCGGGGACTCATGCATTCAGAAAATCAGGCGCCGGACATTGTCGCTACTGATCTCGCTCCTGCAGTTTGTAGTCCCGGATCTTATTGAACAGTGACTTGCGGGAGATACCAAGAATCTGGGCAGCCTTGGTTTTGTTGCCACCGGATTCGTGCAATGCCTTGCGAATCATGTCGATTTCCATTTGCTGAATGGCATCCGACAACCGCAGACCCCCATTCCCGTCGGTGGTAAGAGGTTGCTGCAGCGCGGGTTGCACGACCGGCGATTGACCCTGAGGGATGGAAGACCCCTCATGCCGGTGCAGGATGGGCTGTGAGCAAAGGTCCACTGTCTCGGGAAGGAGAACGTGTGCCTGGGAAATGATGACTGCCCGGGCGATAACGTTTTCCAGCTCCCGGACATTACCGGGCCATTCATACGTGTTGAGGTGTTCCAGGGTCTGGTCCGCAATCTCGGTGACATCACGCCCGTACTTGGCCGCATACTTCCTGAGGAAATGGCGAGCCAGCAGCGCAGTATCACCACGCCGGTCGCGCAGAGGGGGAAGCCGCAATGTGATCACGTTGAGCCGGTAGAACAGGTCCTCACGGAACTTGCGTTCAGAAACGAGCCTGGTCAAGTCCTGGTTCGTGGCCGCGATGACACGTGCCGAAGACGTCAGATGCTCTCGGCCGCCGACGCGTTCGAAGCCTCCATCCTGCAGGATGCGCAAGAGTTTGGCCTGGAGTGGCAGAGACATGTCGCCGATCTCGTCGAGGAAGATTGTGCCGCTGGACGCCTGCTCGAATTTGCCGATATGTGTATCAAAGGCATCAGTGAAGGCTCCCTTCTCGTGACCGAACAGCTCGCTCTCGAGGAGGTTCTCCGGGATGGCCGCGCAATTGACAACGATGAATGCCCGGTCTTTCCGATGGCTGTTGTTGTGAACGGCCTTGGCGACCAGCTCCTTGCCCGTGCCTGATTCACCGAGGACGAGCACAGTTGCATCCGACCCCGCGACCTTGCCGATTTGCTTGTAGACTTCCTGCATGAGCGGACTCTGGCCGACCAGCTCGTCGCTGTTGATGACCGGGAGGTCCTCAGGGCGGGTCCGGCCTGAAAAGGAGGATAGCTCGCGAAGTTCGAGGGCCCTCTTTACCTTGATCTTGACCTCATCGATGTCGAATGGTTTGGTCAGATAGTCATAGGCTCCGGACTTCATAGCGGAAATAGCCAGATCCGACGAGCCGAACGCTGTCAGAAAGATTACCGGGAGATCAGGCTGGGACTCCTTGATCTTGAGAAAGGCATCCATACCGCTCATGATGGGCATCTTGACGTCCATAAGGACGGTGTCCGGGTTCAGAGCTCTGACCTTCTCGACCGCTTCCTGGCCATTCTTGGCGACGTTGACACGATAGCCCTCGTCCTCAAGCGACTCGCGGAGCAATTCGCGTATGTTTTCCTCGTCGTCCACAACCAGAATGAGCTTGCTTTGCGTTTTCATAGGCAATTTTACAGTCTACCGGTTTCGAAACCCGAGTCAAACACCAGGACTGACTATGCGTTGCATGTTGACGGTGAACGTCGTGCCCGTCCCCTCCGTACTCTGATAGGTGATGACCCCATTGTGAAAGGATGCAATTTTCTGGGAAATGGGGAGGCCAAGGCCTGTGCCATGTTCTTTGGTCGTGAAGAATGGAGTGAACATCCTGGGTTTGTCCTCATCCCTGATACCGGTACCAGTGTCCCGTACCTCCACGATGACACGATCCGCCTCGACCCGCCCGGTGACAGTAACAGTCCCGCCGCCTTTGTCCTGCATGGACTGTATGGCATTCTGCAGCAAGTTCATGAACATCTGCTCGGTCTGGCGGGCATCCCAGGTGACCATGACCTGTGGGACCTGGAGGTCGAGTTTTGCCCGGCCGTCCTCGAACTGCTGTGCCATGAGTTCGCCCATCGATTCGAAGAACCCGCGCAGGTCAAACTCGACCGGCTGCGGTGGCGCAGGGCGCCCGAAGGTGAGGAGATCCTTGACCAGTGATTCAAGACGGTCGGCTTCGCTGCGGATGGGAATGATGTACTTTGCTTCGGGGCGCCCCTGCAGCTTTTTCTCCAGGAGACTTGCATATCCCTTGATGCTTGTGAGTGGGTTGCGCACCTCATGGGCGATGCCGGTCGTGAAGATACCGAGCGTCTTGAGAGACTCGGTCTGCTTCGCCTCCTCGATACTGCGCTTGAGGGAATGTGCCAGATCGGCGACGGCGCGAGAGATCTCTCCCAGTTCGCCTCCACCACGGGGCACACGCGTGTCCAGATTGGTCTTGAGGCGGACGACACTCCGGCGCAAGGACAGGAGGCGTATCAGGAAAAATGTCAGCAGGATAACGGTTGCTGCGCCACTCAGCGCGATGGAGATGGTGGAAGTTTTGAAAGCTTCGAAACGGACGCGCTGCAACGGAGCGAGGACTTGTGGCATGTCCCTGTCGACGATCAGGTAGCCGAGAGTTTGTGCACCCGCTTTCAAGGGAAGGGCGACAGTCAACTTCGGTAGCGAGTTACGGGATGCGTCGGCCAGGTAGACGAGGCTTGGTGTGAACAGGCTGATCTCGTATCCGATACTTACGCGGGGAAAGTTGCCCTTGAACACGCTGACATAGTCATAGTAAGATTTGGAGAGAAAAACGCTTATCAACTCGTTTCGCTTGGCCTGGCTCAGCTCGTCGAACTTGTAGCTGCTGGACAGTTCGCGGTACATGCGGTTCCACCGATCGACAGCCTGCGACCCTATGGCCTGCAGGGTCTCGCTTTCCTTGTTCACGAGCTCGTCCTGAAACTCGACGATGAGGCGATTGCTCAGGATCGCCATCGAGATGCCCACGATGAGCAGGGCGGTCACGATGATCTGGAAGGTCAGCGACTTGAAGACTCGACCCAATTGGTCCTCCCGCGATGAAGCAAGACTAGATGGATACTCGCTTCAACAGTTCCACAAGCTCTGGTTTGAGAAGGTTACGCCGGGTAACAGCTTCGAGCGTGTCCTGAAGGACAATGTGTCCGCTGCGTGTCCCTGTAACGACATCGGAGTGGCCCTCATTGAGAGCGACAACCGCTGCTTCACCCGCAGTGCTGGCCAGAATGCGGTCGAAGCGTGTGGGGCTCCCCCCTCGCTGGACGTATCCAAGGACGGTCGCCCTGCACTCCACGGGCAGGTTGGCATTGATGTAGCGCGACAGCTCCTCTGCGTGCCCGGCACCTTCCGCCATAACGATGATGTGGTGTTTCTTCTGGGCCATGACGTCATCGTGGATGCGTGTGATGAGTTCGGGAATGCTGAAGGGCAATTCAGGGGTCAGAACGATGTCTGCTCCCGTTGCCAGGGCGGCTTCAAGCGCAATGGAACCGTTATCTCTGCCCATGACCTCGACGACAAACACGCGGTCGTGAGACTCTGCCACGTCGCGAATACGGTCGATGGCGTCAATAGCGATGTTGACCGCAGTATCAAATCCAATCGTGTAGTCGAAGCCATACAGGTCGTTGTCGATCGTCGATGCAACACCGACGACCGGAACGCCCAGCTGCCCCAGGAGGTAGCCACCCGTCTGTGAGCCGTTGCCACCGATGATGATCATGCCGTCCAGCCTGTTCTGCTGGACGACGAGCGCCGCCTGCTTGCGTCCTTCCTCAGTGCGGAACAGTTCACTGCGGGCGCTCTTGAGCATGGTGCCCCCGAGTTCCAGAATGCCGGAGACGCTGCGTGCATTGAGTTCTATCCACGTGTTGGATACGAGTCCGTCATAGCCGCGCTCGAACCCGACTGCCTCGACTCCCATGGACGCGGCTGTGCGCGCAACTGCACGGATGGCGGCGTTCATGCCGCTGGCATCGCCGCCGCTCGTCAGAAGTCCAATGCGTTTCATGACTACTTGGAGAAGACTTTCAGGAGGTCGACCCACTCCTGTGGAACCGTCTTGAGGTTGCCGACAGCTTCAGCAAGTGGAATGGCGATCACTTCGGTGCCACGGAGAGCGGCCATCTTGCCAAAGTCGCCGTCATGGATCATCTCGACTGCTTTCACGCCGACCCGGGATCCGAGGATGCGGTCGAACAGGGTTGGGCTGCCTCCCCGCTGGATGTGTCCTATCGTGGCCGAGCGAGTCGAGATCCCGGTCTTTTCTTCCAGGATCCTTGCCACTTCCGGGCCAACGCCCCTGTCTTGCAGCAGCATGTGGCCGAAGTCATCCAGTTTCTCACCGGCAGTCTCCATGACTTCCACTCCCTCGCTCACGACGACGAACGCGTACTTCTTGCGCTTGTAGGCGGTCATGACCTGACGTACCATGGTATCCCAGTCGACGGGGACTTCGGGGATCAGCGTATAGTCGGCGCCTGACCCGATGCCGGTGTAGAGCGCAACCCATCCCGCATGCCTGCCCATGACTTCCAGGACGATGATGCGTCGATGAGACAGCGCAGTATCTTTCAGCCTTCGCGATGCGTCGAGGGCAACGCTCACGGCGGTGTCGAATCCAAATGTGGAGTCAGTCCCCGACAGGTCGTTGTCCATTGTCTTTGGAACGCCTACGACCTTGACACCGAGAGCCGCAAGCTTTGCGGCTACACCCAGCGTGTCGTCCCCGCCGATGGCGATGACGGCATCCAGGTTCATGACCGCAATATTGGCGATAGTCTGCTCGACAAGGGCAGGGTCCTTGAATGGGTTGGTTCTGGAGGTGCCCAGGATTGTGCCGCCACGGTCGATGATCTCGTCGACGCGTATCAGGTCAAGGGGCTCAATCTCGCAGGACAACAGTCCTTGCCAGCCTTCGATGATGCCGACACACTCATCCCCGTAATCGAGTGCCTTGAACACCGCGCCACGTATCGCCGGGTTGAGTCCCGGGCAATCCCCACCACCTGTCAGGATTCCGATTCTCATCTGTAAGTCGACCTCCATTCGTCCATACTAATGATAGATATTGCGCGCCTCCATTGTAGGGTGGCGTGAGAATGAGTCAAGACGATGTTATGGAGTGCAAACGTCGTGGTTGAGCACCGCTGACGGGGCACAAGCGTCAGTTGAGGAGGTCGCCGTGAATCGCAGATGGGTCGTCCTGGTCCTGCTCATCGTCGTCGTTGCAGGGTGCAGGCCCCTGACTGCGTGGCCGGGCATAGACAAGGTCATGTCTGCAGTGGACGAACAGCGTGCCCACGAGACCGTTGCCGAGCTCGCATCACCGGCCTGTGCCGGTCGGCGCACAGGCACGACTGGTGAGGCGCACGCTGCAGCCTGGATCACTTCGCAGTTCAAGGCTGCTGGACTGGAAGAGCCTCGCGGATACAAGGGACATTTTGGTACCTATGGCGTGCCCTTGCACGTGGTGAACTCGTTCACGGGCATCAAGGCCACTGGGGCGCGTGGTGAAGCGTTCGTTGGTGACCGTGGCATGGCGATCCCATTCGCTGGAAGTGGGAACGTCGAGGCTGATGCAGGTTCGATATGAAGTCGATCATGCTGACGACATGAATGTCAGGAAGTCGTGTTCCGACAAAGAGACATAGAGACGCGAGACCAGCGTCCAGTGTGAATGGGTCAGTCTGATTTGAGAGCGGGCCGGCGACATGGTGTCGACAGAGAAGGCCGCCACTCGCGCTGTCTCTCTCAGCGAAACTCCTTTCCTCCGGGACCTGGCGAAGAGTCCCGGAGGTCTTCATTTGCGGGGACCGTGGTGGCGCTCACAGTGATGATGTATATAGTATCATCAAGTGGACGTGACACACACTCACAATGTCGGGGCATGGGACTCCGGCAAGGAGATGAACGCTTATGGAGAATGTTCTGAACAGTCTTGGACTGGCGCTGCTGTTCGTCATCCTCGGGGTCCCTCTGATGACGGGCAAGGTGAAGCGCAATGGCATCTATGGTGCTCGCTTCTCTGCCACGCTGGCGGACGACCGCGTCTGGGACGTCGTGAACCGAAAGTGCGGAGTCCTGTTTGTCGCTGGGGGAGCAGTGGCCGGCATTGTCGACCTGCTTGCTGTCGTCGGAATGGTCACGCGCGCTGTGGGGCTGTACGTTGCAGGGGCACTGCTGGTCTATATCCTTATCGCGACTGTCTGGTTGTGGCGCTATTCCGAACGGGTCGCAAAGGACGTCGGTGTCACGGCACGCGACATGGAAGTCGGCAGGGCCTCCCCTCTCCTGGTTGCCGTCGGCTGTTTTGCCGTAGCTGTCGCCGGGATCCTGTCGGCATTCTCCACACCCAATCCGTGGCTTGGGTTTCGTGTGCCTGCGACGTTCGCCGATCCGACCGTCTGGCATCAGGTCAACCTCAAGGCTGGGCTGATGCTTGCCGTCCTGTCC
>JBAQYC010000304.1:0-1927 GCA_049299835.1 Candidatus Cryosericum sp.
GAGGAGAAGTGAGTGAACTGCCTGTTGACAAGAAGATCAAGGAGATCGTCAAAGACAAGTATGGGAAGATAGCAGCCGGCTCAGGGTGCGGATGCGGCTCCGGATGTCAGCCCATGCCCGACGGCTCAGTCGAGGATATCAGCAAGGGACTGGGGTACTCCGAAGCGGACCTCGCGGCCGTCCCCGAAGGCGCGAACCTGGGTCTCGGCTGTGGCAATCCCCTCGCGTTTGCAGCACTGAAGGAAGGGGATGTCGTTCTCGACCTGGGATCCGGCGCCGGATTCGACAGCTTCCTCGCCGCCCGCAAGGTCGGCACAACCGGCAAGGTCATCGGTGTCGACATGACCCCGGCAATGATCGCCAAGGCGACGGCCAACGCGAAATCTGGCGGGTACGACAATGTGGAATTCCTGCTGGGCGATATCGAAGCATTGCCCCTGCCTGACGACTCGGTTGACATGGCCATCTCCAACTGTGTGATCAACCTGGCCCCTGACAAGGAGAGAGTATTCAAGGAACTCTACCGCGTCCTGCGCCCGGGCGGCCGATTCATGGTATCCGACCTCGTGCTCCTGAAGGAGCTGCCCGAGAAGGTGCGGACGGACGTCGAGGCGTACGTCGGCTGTGTCGCGGGGGCCATCCTGAAGGATCAATACCTCGCGGTCATCCGCGCCGCCGGATTCGATGACGTACGTATCGTCGACCAGTCCTGCAACGCAGAGGTCGTGGACCACCAGGGGAATCGGCTGTCACCCGACGACAATCCCCGGGTCGACGACCTGATCCACTCGATTGCCAGCATCAAGGTGCACGGTGTAAAGAGGGTGACAAACTGAGCAGGAGGCCGCTGCCGCTCCAGGCCGGGATTTCACAGAGTGTGGGAACTTCACGGGAACCCGGGTCGTCCTAGCAGTGAACAGGACACACGGCCTGCCGAATGAAGGCAGGCACACATTCTGATGTTGCAGTACAGGAGGTATATCATGAAGAAGAGATTTGTTTTTGTCGCACTGCAGTCGATCGCCATCGTGGCCATTGCGGCCGTCATTGCCTTTTCGCCGGCCGTCGCCGCACGACAGACTGTCAAGGCCGACACGACGACCACGATTCCAACACCCTCAGTCAGCGTCAACGGGACCGGCAAGGTCACGGTCAAACCCAATATCGCCCACATCAGCTTCGGCGTTTTCACGCATGATGAGACGGCAAATGCCGCGCAGACGGCAAACGACGCCATCATGGCCAGGATCACCGCCGCCCTCAAGGCAGCAGGCATCAAGGATGAGGACATCCAGACGAATGGATACAGCCTTCAGCCACGATGGGTGTGGGACAAGACCAATGAGAAGAACATCCAGAGCGGCTACGACATGAACCACAGTGTCACCGTCACCGTTCGCACCATCGCTGATGCCGGCAAGATGGTGAGCCTCATCGCGGACAACGGCGCCAACACCGTCAATGGCATCTCCTTCGACGTCGACGACGCAACGCTTGAGCAGACCAAGCTCGCCGCCCTCGACCTCGCCATGGCCAGTGCCCGCAAGAGAGCAGACGTCGTCGCCAAAGCAGCCGGCAAGACCATCCTGTCCGTTCAGACGGTCGTCGTGAACGAGAGCAGCTACACACCATACCCGATGTATGCCACCAAAGACATGGCAGCGTCCGGCAGTGCCGCAGCTCCTGTCGAAGCCGGGACCCTCGATGTCATCATGAGCGTCAGCATCACCTATCTGTTCTAGAATCTGCCAGCATACGTCCCGAACAAAACCCCTGCCTCGTGCGGGGGTTTTGTTGTTGCGTGGGACGGACGCGAAACTTCACCGGTGACGGGAACTCTGACGCAACCGCAACGTCCTAGCAGTGAACAGGACACACGGCCTGCCGAATGAAGGCAGGCACACATTCTGATGTTGCAGTACAGGAG
>JBAQYC010000305.1:0-3222 GCA_049299835.1 Candidatus Cryosericum sp.
CTTCCACACAGTCCGCATCACCGGACCCACGACACCCTTGACCATATCGGCAAAGTCATTCGCCCTGAACATCATCAGGAAGCCCAGCTTTCCATCCTTCATCGAGGTCGCGATCACCAGCTTGTCACCCGCCACCAGACCCGCTTTCTCCCGCAGGTCCTTGGGAAGGATCATCTGTCCACGCTCGTCGATGGTGACGACGGACTCCACCTTGCAACACTCGGCTGTTGATGGCGTGCAGCAGGACTGCTTCTGTTCCTCGTCTGCCATAGTACCTCCTATCCGTAAAATCAGCGTATACTGATATTATAGACAAAGCTGACTCTTTTGTGAAGACAACATGTCGGAATGTCAACTGAGCACAGACATGTGACAGGAGTGTTCATCGTCAACCAGGAAGCCGATCAGTACGGGCAGACCCACCGCGTGTTCTCGAGAGCCATGAACCCGTCCAGTCCCATCTCACGGATCCGGTTCAGGTTCTCCAGCAAGCTCATGCCACACCTGGTGCGGTAGCGCAGGTCCAGCTGTCGCAGTCTGCGGCAGGGGTACCTGGCACAGTCGAAACAAAAGGTAGCCCCTGCGTTTCTGTCGGCGCACATTTTGATGCCGACCTCGCAGTGGTTCAGCGTGCGATCTATTGCCAGGCACCCGAGACAGGGGTTCGTGTCCCGCAGGTGCTTGCCACAGACCCCGCAGTCCATGCCGCAGGGCGCCATCATCAGGGTGGGGATGCTGGTCGTGCTTGTTGGACTGTCGTCACTTGCCGCCGGGCGCATCAAAGTCCACCTCGACCGTCGACTGCAGCCGGACAACGCCGTCCTTGCTCAGCGATGTGTTCCACTCGTTGATCACGTCGCGTGCCTTCACGTTGTAGTTGCTGTGGGCGTCTTTCACCAGGACGACGTCATATCCCAGCTCGTGGGCGCCGTTGCACGTTGCCTGGACGCAGCCGTGAGTCACGAGGCCGGCCACGACGACAGTACGCACGTGCAGGGCGTCCAGCTCCGCCTTGAGCGGTGTGTCCTGGAACGCGTTGCCATGGTGCTTGCGGATGAAGTTGTCAGACTTCGCGGGGATCAGCGCCGGGTGAAGCTTCCACCCGTCCGTCCCCTCCACGAGTGACTTCTCACTGCAGTGCTGGACCCAGAACACCGGCACCTTCGCTGCGTGCGCCTTGTCCTCCAGCAGGCTGATGTTCGCCAGCAGCCGTTCCTCGTCATAGATGGGGAGCGACTTCGCGAACAGCTCCCTCTGCACGTCGATGATCAGCAGGGCAGGCTTGCCCCCTGTCACACGCTTCTCCACGACCGCGGGTGGAGTGTCCGCCGTCTTCGCGGCGGGCGCCTCGCCCGACCATGCTTTGGTCCCCCTGCGGATGCCGGTCTGTGCCCACCGGTAGTGGGCGCCGGTGCATGAGTTGATATATGAAGCCAGCGTGCTGACACCGGTCCACTTGTCGCGTCCCGGCGTGAACAGCTCGTCCTCGGACAGCGACCCGGCCACGTCCACCATGCCCTTGTGCGATGGGTCCAGCTGATTTCTGACAACCTCCAGCTTGGCGTCCCTGTACCGTTCGTAGATGTCCTGGTTCAGCGCGGGCAGTTGGCTCCAGTTGTACCCCTTCGCCGGAGTGGCAGGCTTCTCGCCACGCAGGTCCGCCTCGTACCAGCCAAAGAACATCCTCTGCCATTCCAGCAGGTGTGCCAGGATGTCCTTGATGGACCACTCGCCGATGACCCCCGGTCGGACCATCTCCGCCGGCGTGAACCCGGCGACCTGCTTCTTCAGTACCTCGTACTCCTTCTCCGCCTCACTCAGCAGTTCCTGCTTGTTGGTTGGTTTTGGCATTGACTACCTCCTGACATGGTTCGACCGTATGTATCGGTGACATGTCGCAAGTTGTCGTGAGTCATGTCGCAACTCTGTCGCAAGTTGTGTCACAAGTTTGTCGCAAGTTACTGTGAGGACCTGGGGTTCTGTCTCAGCCGGTATGAAGCACGTAGCGCAACTGGTTCGTGGCGCCCGTGGTCGTGACAAGTCCTTTCTCCACGAGCTTGGCCAAATCCCGCTGGATCGTTCGCCTGTGAACACCCGGTACCGCCTGTTGAATCCGCTCGATCGAAAGCGGACCCTCTGTCGCAAGATGTCTGAAGATGTTCCGCTGACGCTCGGAGAGCTCGAAGCGCAGTGCCAGGACGTCGGTCTTGATGACTTGTTCTCCCTTATTTCGCACTTCCTGCATTTGCGTGGCTAGGCCGCTCACGTAGTATTCGAGCCAACCGGTCATATCCATGTTGTGGTCGCGCACACTCTGAAGTGCAGCATAGTACGCCGATCGGTCCCGGTCGTAGAACTCGCTGATGGTGAACAAGCGCTTGAAGTCATAGTTGCCACGATACATGACCAGTGTGGTGAGCAATCTGGCAGTTCGCCCGTTGCCATCGATGAACGGGTGGATGTGCACTAGCTGGAATTGCGCTATGCCACTCACGAGGACCGTGTTGATTCCCATATCGGCGTTAAGCCACGCTATGAAATCGGTCATCAACGGTTGAACTTCATGAGCAGGCGGAGGTGTGTACACGGTCTCCCGGGTCACCGAATTGACGATCAGATTCTGTCTCAGACGATATTGCCCAGGTGTTGCCGAGCCCCCGCGCACATCCTTGACCAGTCGCTTGTGGATCTCACGGATCAACGCTTCAGTGACGGGCTCGCCGCTTCCGACATACTCGGCGACCAGGTCAAATGCGGTACGGTAGTTGAGCAGTTCGCGCACATCGTCCGGATCGGTCTCTGGTAGAGACTGTCCGGCCAGCAGCTGCGTGGCTTGCTCGAGTGTCAGCTGTGTGCCCTCGATATGCGTTGTATGATGTGCTTCCAGAGTGAGAGCGTTCGCCTGCATGTCACGGATCCAGTCGTCCGAAAGTCGTGCAGCTGCCAAGAAGCCAACAGCACGTTCAATGCGCGTCAGGTCTGCGGTCATGGCATTCGTTATCGTGAACTTGGGCGAGAACATGGCTGCCTCCGTGGTGGGGAACTGAATCGCTCGCGCAGCACACAGCACACGTGGTGCCGTCAGCATCCCCCGCCGCTACACTGGTAGTATAGTCAGATGTGCCGCTTTGCTTTCTTGCTGTTTTGCCGCTTTGCTGTCTTTTTCTGAAGTTTTCCCGTTTATGGCTTGTCAAGTCCAAACCGCGTGCGTTCCTGCATTTT
>JBAQYC010000306.1:0-6037 GCA_049299835.1 Candidatus Cryosericum sp.
CAGGTGATCCCCGGTGCGGCGTCGAATCGTGGGCTCCAAGCCCAGGTTCGGGCTGCCTGCAATTTCCTGTGCGGGCACCGTCTACGAGCATGGTGACCGTTTCAGAGAAACAACCTCGCTGTGCCGGCATAAATGCGGACACAGCGAGGACAGTTCTGGTACAGTATACTACTTCTTGGCTACGGGTTTCTTGACGACCGGCTTCTTGGCTGCCGGCTTCACGGCCTTGGCAGCGGGTTTGGCGGCAACAACCTTCTTCGCCGGAGCTTTGGCGACAGGGGCCTTGGCAACCGTCTTCTTGACCACGGGCTTTGCCACGGCCTTGACCGTCTTCTTGACCACGGGCTTCACAGCAGGCTTGACGGCAGCTTTGGGACCACACCCTGCCTTCATGGGAGCCTTGGTCTCGACCTTCTTCACTGTCTTCGGTGCAGCGACGACCTTCTTTACTGCTTCTGGTGACTTCTTTACTGTTCCAGCCATTGCCATCTCCTTTTGCTCAGAGTGATGTTGACACTGATGCCGAAACTTGCTGTCAATACTCTACGACAAAACAAGTTTCATAAAAGATGTCAAGCCCCCGTGCACGACGACGTCAAAAAGCCCCACTGCCATCACCGTCACTTCTGGAGATGCGATACAGGTTTTGTCACGTTGTTGCACACGCGGTTCAATCGTCGGCATTCACTTCAACAGGCACAGAAATCGCTGCTCCAGGCACTTCGCCTTCCGGTGGAACATAGTCCGGAATCAGGACTTCCACTTCGCGGATATCGCGCACCATAAAGCTCGCGACGCTCACCAGCAGCGCAGCGCCGCCAAACAGCACAAACATGAGCGCCATGCCCGCTCCACGGCCGACGCCGACCAGCGGACCAAACACCCGTGCCAAGGTCCCTCCAGCCATCATCCGCGGTTCAAATACCAGGTCTGCCAGTGGCCCTGCAGTCAGCATGGCCAGAGGCACTGAGACCTGTGCGATCATCAGGCGGGTGCCAAAAACCTTGCCCTGCACGTCGTGCGGCACCTTCGCCTGCCAGATTGCGTCGTTGCACCCATTGAGAAATGGGATGATGAGCGAGCCGAGAAACCCGGAGATGATCCAGACAGGCAGCGTCCGACCAAACCCCATGAGCATGATACCCAGGGCCGACACGGACACCATGCCCCACAGGACGCCATATATCTTGCGATGCGGACCACCCCATGCCGCCATGAGCGCACCGCCGATGACGCCGCCGATGGCAGACACCGTGTTGACAATGCCCAGCGTGGTCGCGCTGTCACCGGTGCGCGCCAGGATCATCGGGGTCCACACGGTCATACTCACCGACGCAATGAGGTTTGATGCAAAAAAGCTCAGTTGCAGCAGGAATAGGGGTCGTCGTGCCACAATATAGCGCCAGCCGAAAACCGTCTCCTTCCAGAGGCTGCCGCGCGCCTCTTCACCCAGCTGAGAGCGTGAGGGAGAGGGAACGTCGACGGCCAGCAGTAACGCGATGGCGATGCAGAATGAGGCAATGTCGAACAGGAAGATCGGCGTGAGACCCCACGTGACGACGACCGCACCGGCGACAACGGGGGCAATGATACCGGAGCCGCTCTGAGCAAGTGACATCATGCCGGCCGCCCGCCCATACTTCTCCTTGGGCATCATGGTGCTGATGGCTGCCTGATATGCAGGCCATTGAAATGCCTGGAATGTTCCGGACAATGCTCCCACGACGCAGAGATGCCATATCTCCAGGTGCCCGGTGGTATACAGAACGAGCATGATGACTGTACCCAGTCCTGAAGCCACATCCGAGACTCCCATGGTCACCTTGCGGTTCCACCGGTCGACCAGCGCTCCGGCGATCGGACTCATAATGATCGTGGGTGCAAAACTGAAGAACGCGATGATGCTCAGGGCGGTCGCATGACCTGTGACCTGCCACGCCCACACGCCTATACCAAAAGAGGTCATCGCGGACCCGATAAGCGAGACCACCTGGCCGGCCCAGATAAGTGTAAATGCCTTCATCCCTTTTGGTCGTACTTGAGCCATAGAGCCCTCCTCAGGGGTTTCTACCGCTGACTTCTCATACGTGAAGAATACGGAAATCCTTGACGTTTGCAACAGTCCTGGCCGACTCGGAAAAGAACGGCGCCTCACCAAAGGAGGTGCGGCGCCTGAAAGAGACGTTCCTGGGAGTGATATCGCCTACTTGATGACCACCAGATCGTACTGCCGCACACCGAGTCCGATCTCCTCGGCATGATCGACTTGAGATTCCCAGTTCGTATCGGGGTGGACATGCGTGAACTTGTCACCCTGTTCGAAGTGGACGTCGGCAAGCACGCTGCCCTGGCTTGCAACAGCCTTGTTGACGAGGTCCACGCATGCCTGGTCGAGGGCCACCGGGTCAAAGCTCGCGGCGATACCGATATCCGGAACAATGGCAGCATCGTTGCTGTCCCAGCAATCGCAGTTGGGGCTCACGTTCATGATGAAACTCACATGAAACGCCGGTTTGCCGCGAAGGACGGCATAGGCGTATTCCGCGATCTTCTCGTTCAGCGCCTCGTTCGTGCCCTGAAACACAGGTCGTGCAGCGCCGTACATGCAGACCGCAACACACTGCCCGCAACCGATGCATTTCGCGTAATCGATAGCGGCCTTGTGATCGGCATTCCATGTGATCGCGGTCTGCGGACAAGAACGGATACAGGTCCCACAGGCGACGCACTTGACGACGTCGATGCGCGGCTTGGATTCGGAGTGCATCTGCATCTTGCCACCCCGCGAACCGCTGCCCATGCCGATATTCTTGAGGGTACCACCGAAACCAGCCTGCTCATGTCCCTTGAAGTGCGTGAGTGAGACGATAATGTCGGCGTCGGCGATCGCCGTACCGATCTTTGCGGTCTCGCAGCGCTTGAGATGAATGGGGACCTCGCGGTAATCGGTACCCTTGAGTCCGTCGGCGATGATGACGTCCGCACCGACGCCGATGCGGTTGAACCCGTTCTCCTGGGCAGACTGCAGATGGTCGACCGCGTTGGACCGGCCCCCCGTATACAGCGTATTGCAGTCGGTGAGGAACGGTTTACCTCCGAGTTCACGAATCAACTTCACGACTCGCGCAACATAGTTCGGGCGGATGTAGGCGAGATTGCCGGGCTCTCCCAGGTGCAGCTTGATTGCGACAAACTTGTCTTTGAAGTCAATGTCGGTGACACCGGCGGTGCGCATCAGAGCCTCGGTCTTGTCCAGCAGGTTGTGGCCGGGACGCGTGCGGAGGTCGGTGAACCACACCTTTGACGCGCTCATGCGTGTTCCCTGATGGCATAGACCTGCCCCATTGCTGTCCTCTGGTTGAAATCAAATTCCTTCATCTGTTCCTCCTGGCCTCTCGTATCTCCATGTTACTGTAGCGTGCCGACGCTCGTGCGCAACCTCCATTTTCTCGGACGAAACAACATCTCGACCTTAACGACGGACACAGAGCAAGTGCCGAGAAGGCCGGACGGCAGACAATAGTTCGTATTCCGTTCACAGTCCGTTCTTCACCGAAGACCATGCCTTCTCGTCCCGGGATCCCTCTCCAGGACTACCATGATGGTCATGCAAACCGCTCCGGCCCGCGTGTTGACTTTTTTCGTTCGGTATCTCCAGCAAAAACGGTGTGACCATGGCTGTCGAGGGTGGCGTGTTCTCCAACCACTTTTCCAAAGACGACCTCAATCCCAAAATCCAGACATTCGTCGCGAAATACTCGAGAGCAAGTACGGGGCGGCACCCGATGCACTCGCTGCTCTCGCATATGACGCTGCAGGACTGTTCCTTGACCCATTCAAGACTGCCGGCTCGATCAAGGGCTCGATATCAGGGACGCCATGAAGAATACGACTTTCCTGGGCGTCGCCGGCGCCTACAAGTTCGACGAGAACCGGGATCCCATCAACTCCGCAGTCATCCTGCTGATCAAGGACGACAAACAGGCCTATGTGACGACGGTCAACCCGTAGCTCATTCCGACTGTCTCTTGTTTTGAGGTCAGGTGTCACCACATGAAACACATTCGGGTGACTGGTCAGCGACCGTGCCCCGACCCCGCCCATGCGGCATTCGTGGATCTTGTGGCTTCGTTGACCATTCTCCGCTTGGTCGACGTCGCAAGTACTACTGGAACGACGGCCAGGAACGAGCTGGCCAACCTGTCAGCGTGCCTCACCTTCGCCGTGCACACTGTGCGTGCGACGGCTGTTATCTATCAGGAGCTCATCCCGTCTTCAGCGTCCAGCAAGCCTTCGGCGCTCCCGTTTGAGCAATTTTCGAATGCATTCGAGACAGCAGTATACGCGTGGAAGAGACAGCCCCAGACCGTGGTCGTGACGGTGTCGAGCAAGCTCACGGAACAGCAGCGCGAGGCCGCCGGCTTCGCGCACACCTCCCCCAGCATGATGCCGCAGTTCTCGATCGCCGGGTTGATGGGTGCCGCGGGCATCTTCGTCGAAGAGCCGAAGTCACGTACACTTGCCCGCCTCCTCTTGACGACCAGGCTGTCGCCACCGGGCATCCTGCCGGGGCACTACCTGGCCATGTTCACGCTGGTCGTCCAGCTCTCAATGCTGATCCTTTTCGCCGCCCTGACCGTGCTCCCCTTCGGCAGGCAATCGGCCTGACACAAGCTTTGTTCCAGACCGATCGAACACCGGATCGACAGCAAGTCGGGCATGCCTTGACAATTCCAGCCGGACCGCAATAGTGTGTGCAATTGGGAGGCTGATTATATGAAGCAACACGCTGAAGGTTGCGGAACAGGGACGCTACACATCATGCATGTTGTCGAAATACCATGCACACACGCCCTCTTCCTCGTGGTTGAACCCGCCGGTCCCATTGATACGGCCGCAACACCCACGACACACGACCCGGACTTTGCCCCTGCAGCCCGTTCACCGGCCCGCATTCCGTCGCCGGTCGACTCACCACAGTAAGCCTTTATGGTCTCAAACGTCTGCCTATTGACTTTTTTGTCTACGCTGCAAGAATGCATTATGGATATCAGATGGTTCCCCTTCTTTGTCTCATACGTTGACTCACCACACCCATTCGGTTCATGCTCACGACTTGTGCCAGATGGCTGTGTCTTGGACTCACCGAGTCCGACTCCACCCGGAGTCCGCGGTGAGCAGGGACCCAAGCCCTCAGCTTGCGCAGCAACCAGAAGACCTCCCGGAGAATGCGCGGTGAGGTCTTTCCGCTTTCTTGGGAAGGGGGTGTCACCGGGCCTGCAAGCCTGACGATGCTCTGTCACTTCGCGAAACAGCACGACACATCCATATCAGGAGAGGAGAACACATGAGGAGACTGTTTGCCATTATTCTTGTTTGTGCACTCGTTGCCGGGGTGGGCGTTGGATGCAAGGCGAAAGTTGGTGTTGCCAACATTGGTGGCATCTTCCCGATGACCGGCGGCTCAGCTACCTTCGGCACGTCGAGCAAGAACGGCGTTACCATGGCCGTTGAGGAGTTCAACGCTGCCGGCGGAGCAACCGTCGACGGCGTCAAGACAACGATCAACTATATCAATGAGGACGACACCGGCTCTCCCGAGGTCGGAGCCAGCGCCGCTCACAAGCTCATCGACCAGGACAAGGTCATCGGCATCATCGGTGCGGTCATGAGCAAAGTATCGCTTGCCGTAGCGCCTATCTGCCAGGATGCCGGTGTACCCCAGATCTCTCCAACGTCCACCAATGCAACGGTTACGCTGGTGGGCGACTACATCTTCCGCGCTTGCTTCATCGACCCGTTCCAGGGGACCGTCATGGCCAACTACGCCTGGAACACAGCGAAGTTGAAGACGGCGGCAGTGCTGTACGACAACGGCAACGACTACAACAAGGGTCTTGCCGAGAACTTCAAGGCCGGGTTCGAGAAGAACGGAGGCACGGTCGTCGCCTACGAAGCCTTTACCGATGAAGACAAGACGGTTGATTACAAGGCTCAGTTGACCAAGATCAAGGCAACCAACCCTGAGTTCCTGTAC
>JBAQYC010000307.1:0-3057 GCA_049299835.1 Candidatus Cryosericum sp.
AAGAGCCACTAAACCTGTCCCCTTGGTTTTTTTCTGTCTTGTTTACAAACCGCGACATAGGTTATACAATGGTGGCGTAGTAAACGGGCATATTTCGGATGTGCAACTGCGTTTAAACCGACGCAAAACATTACCCGAAAGGCAGCATTACTATGTATATTGAAAATGGAATGGATGTTATGAAGCTGTATCATAAAATTGATGATTTAAAACAAAAGCGCAATGCGGTGATAGTTGCGCACTATTATCAGAATGATGATGTTCAGGAAGTTGCAGACGTTGTCGGGGATTCTTTTGCCCTGGCGAAATACTGCGCGTCCACAGACAAGGATGTCATAGTGTTCTGCGGCGTCCACTTCATGGCTGAAAGCGCGAACATTCTCTCTCCGCAAAAGACGGTTCTTCTGCCGGTCATTGATGCCGGCTGCCCGATGGCCGACACAGCAGCTGTTGAAGACTTGAGGCTGATAAAGTCGCATTACCCTGATGCCGCTGTTGTGAGCTATGTCAACACCTCTGCCGAAATAAAAGCCGAAAGTGATGTATGCTGCACCTCGTCCAACGCCGTAAAAATTGTCAAGGCACTCAGCGAAAAGGAAATAATATTCGTTCCCGATCAGAATCTCGGCAGCTATGTTGAAAAGCAGGTTCCGGAAAAGGAATTTATAAAATGGCAGGGCTGCTGCATGGTCCATCACAGGATACAAGCGGAAGATGTGGACAAAGCGCGTGAAAACAGGCCCGGCGTGCCTGTGCTTGTTCACCCTGAATGCCGGCCGGAAGTTGTTGAAAAGGCGGATTTTGTGGGAAGTACGAAGCAAATAATAGAATACGCGACAAAAAGCGAGGCACAGGAATTTTTAATCGGCACCGAAAAGGGTATCCTGTACGAACTGAAAAAGCGGAATCCAAACAAGAAATTTTATTTGCTCTCGCAGGCGCTGATTTGTAAAAATATGAAAAAGACCAATCTCGCGGACGTGTACTATTCGCTCAAGTATATGAAACATGAGATCCGCGTTGAAGAAGATATACGGATCAAGGCAAAAAAAGCGCTCGACAGGATGCTGGAGCTCGGATGAAGACAGATCAGGTATAAGTTTGAAACTTGAAGGATTCGGTAACATAAACCCCGGCACAAACAAAACAAATCAGCGAAGACGTAACAAATCAGCACACGCATGACAAATACAGGCATAAACGGACAGCCCGGAAGGATGGCAGAAATGTTTAAATACAGGTACCTTATTGATTTTGACATGAAGGATATGGATTGCGAATACAAGGATGTTGTGATTATCGGCAGCGGAATTGCCGGTGTATATACCGCGCTTGAAATAGATCCTGCTTACAAAATCGCTATTCTTACAAAGGATGAGATGGACGACAGCAATTCAAGCCTTGCGCAAGGCGGAATTGCCGCTCCTCTCGCCCCGACCGATTCACCTCAGCTTCATTTCAACGACACGATATCTGCCGGTGCGGGACTGTGCGACGAGGAAGCCGTTTGGGTCTTAGTCAAGGAAGCGGTCAAAAATATCGACAAAGTCAGAAACTACGGCGTCAGATTCGACGAAAGCAGCGGCGGAGGCGGGGACCTTGCGCTTTCCCGTGAAGCGGCACACAGCATGAACCGCATCATACACGCCGGAGACACCACGGGCAAGGTGGTCTGCGACCAGCTCATTTCAGTTGTGCGCACCAGAGGCAATGTCAGCATACACGAGAGAACCGGAGCCATCGACCTTCTGGTTGAGGAAAATCGCTGCAAAGGTGTGCTTGCTTACGACGAAATAGCGGGAAAATTCAAGGCATATCTATCCAATGTAATAATATGCGCCTCCGGTGGTTTCGGGCAATTGTATTCATATACGACAAACCCGCAGGTTTCCACGGGAGACGGAGCGGGACTTGCACACAGAGCCGGCGCGTCGCTGATGGATATGGAATTCATACAGTTCCATCCGACTGTATTATTCCACCCCCAAAACAGAAGCTTCCTTATATCTGAAGCTCTTAGGGGCGAGGGTGCGATTCTCAGAAATAGTAATGGCGAACGGTTCATGCCCTCATACCATGAGCTCGGCGAGCTTGCCCCGAGAGATGTGGTTTCAAGGTCTATTTTCAGAGAAATGAAGAAAACGAACACCGACCATGTATACCTTGATATCACATTCAAAGATAAGCAATTCCTGGAAACCAGGTTTCCTAACATTTATAAAACCTGCCTCGAATACGGCATCGACATATCCAGGGATTATATCCCGGTAGCGCCCGTGGAGCATTATTGCATGGGTGGAATCAAAACCGATATTTACGGAAGGACTTCGATAACGGGATTTTACGCCTGCGGAGAAGCTGCCTGCAACGGCATCCACGGGGCAAACAGGCTGGCGAGCAATTCGCTGCTTGAGGGACTTGTCTTCGGTGCCAGGATTGGAGAAGAGGTCAAATACATACTTCCTGACGATGAATCGCGCCGCGTCGAGTTCTCCGCGAGCTATAAAACGGACAGAGTTTCGAAAAATATCGACAGGGCGATGATAAAGCAGGAAATCAGGAACATTATGACGGAATATGTCGGAATCATCAGGGATAAGACCGGCCTCAACAAAGCAGCGGACGCAATTGCATACTACAGGGAAGTCCTCTCCGACATGAAGAACGAAAGCCCGGAGGATTGCGAGCTGCAGAATCTTGTCATGCTTGCAGGAATTGTCATCGAATCGGCCCTTGAGAGGGAAGAAAGCCGCGGGGCGCATTATCGCTCCGACTTTCCGGACACCGATGACAAAAACTGGCGCAGGAATATTATAAAGTAGCGGCAATGTAAGACTTGTCATCCTGAGGAGCGCAGCGACGAAGGATCTTGTGAAGATTCTTCGCTCTGCTCAGAATGACAAGAAGAAGGAATAGAAGATTCTTCGCTCCGCTCAGAATGACAAGCGGGGGTTAGAGCAAAAGATACTCTTAGGTCGAGTCATCCTGAAGGCATAAGAAATATCATCCTGAGGAATGCGCCTCTGTCATCCTGAGGAGTAAGCAATGTCATCCTGA
>JBAQYC010000308.1:0-5483 GCA_049299835.1 Candidatus Cryosericum sp.
CGAGTGTCGAGACGGTCTGATGCCCCTGTTCGGGAGCGAGCAGGCTGGCATCGTCGTCGTTCCGGGGGCGGCGTCGCTGGGCATGGAGGTCGCGGTTGTCGCAGCGTCACCCCCTGGTGCCGTTGTCCTCATCCTGGGGCATGGCCCGCAGTGCAGCCGGATCGCACACGTAGTGTCACGTCGTGGTCGTGTGGCTGATGTGCTGCAGGCCCAGGAAGGCGGCGGTATAGACCTGCAGGTCCTGCGTGCACGTCTGGAGGACACGCAGCCGTCTACGGTCATTGTGTCTCACGTAGATGCCGAAAGCGGCGTCGTCGCGCCAATCGGCGACTATGCTGCAGTCATCCAAGAGGTAGCTCCAGAGGCATTACTTGTCGTGGACGGGACATGGGCCACCGGCGGCATGTCCCAGCGCATGGATGACTGGCACGCCGACATTATATTCACCGACAGCGCGTCGACTCTGGGCGGGTGTTCGGGACTTGTGCTGGCAGCCGTGTCCAGTCGCCTTCGCAGGCGCAACGTTCAACATGACACAGCCATCCCGCTCTACATCGAATTGAAGCGCTGGTCGTCTCCGAGTGGCGCCGATGTGCCCCCTAGTCTCATTTTTGCCCTGCGCGCCGCCCTGCATGATATCTATGCAGAAGGACTGCCGGTCCGGTTTGCACGGTGTGACGGGATCGCCCGAGGCTTCCGGGAAAAGGCGGCAAGCCATGGGTTCCGTGTGTTGGCCGTACCCGGGCACGAGGCGACGACGCTGACCGCATTGAGGCCGCCCGGGGGAATGGATATCCAGGACCTGTGCACAGCGTTGGGGCGTCGGGGCATCGACGTCGGCGTGAGTGCAACGAATCTGGTCGTGGCACACACAGGCGACGTCAACAGCAAGGATCTAGAGCGGTTTTGGCGTGCGGTGGAGGCGTTACACCTCCAGGCATAGCAGGAAGTGGGCAGGCGAACAGACTCAGTCGGTGACAGGGTCCTTCTTCCGCTGACCGGATGGTAGTCCCAGGGACAGAGCGTGCACCGGGCAGACGGCCACGCAATCGCTGCACCGGATACACTCCGGGTCAGTGGCGTGTACCGATGGGTCGACGCCCACCTTGCACACGTCCGCGCAGCGGCCGCAGTCGATGCATGTTCCGTGATCACATGTCAGCTGGACGAAGCTGATGCGGTTGAACAGTCCATAGATGGCACCCAGCGGGCAGACAAATCGGCAGAACGGACGGTAGACGACGATCGACGATACGACCGTGGCAACCAGCAGGGTGAGCTTCCACAGAAACAGCCAGCCGGCTGCGTCACGCAGCGATGCGTTCAGTGCCATGAGGGGAAGGGCGGCCTCCAGCGTTCCGGCGGGGCAAACAAGCTTGCAGAACCACGGATCCCCGACACCGAAGCGATCTCGCACCAGCAGTGGCATCAGGATGACCAGAACGGCGAGCATGACGTACTTGAGGAATCGAAGCCGTGTGGGACCGATGCGCACCTTGCGTGAACGGATCCGGTACAACAAGTCCTGAACCAGGCCGAAGGGGCACAGCCACCCACACACCAGGCGCCCCAGTACGATGCCAAAGAGCGCGATGAGCCCGGTGACGTACAGCGAGATGCGGTTGCTCGTGCGGTTGAAGACCGCCTGCAATGAGCCGATGGGGCACGAACCCCAGGCGCCGGGGCACGAGTAGCAGTTGAGTCCCGGGACACAGACGGCCTTGCTGGACCCGCGCCAGATGCGGCCACGCAGGAACCCGGCAAACCATGAGTTCTGAAGGACGGCGATGACACCCTGAAACGCGGTCCTGCGCGGGCTCATGAGCCTACCCGATGCCGATGCACTGCAGGCACACGTTGATCGCCTTGGTGACTACTGTGCGAACCTCACCGTTCGTCGCGCCGGCGACGATGCCAAGCACGGCAAGGATCAGCAGGGCGACACGAAGGAACCGGAGACGCACACTCACTGAGTTGTTACGGGGTCGAAAGGTTGGCCAGAACTTCCTGGATGATCGTCATCCATTCGGCCTTGGTGTGTGAGCCTGTCAGGACGTCGCCAACGACCTTGCCGGTGCGATCGACAAAGAATGTTGTCGGTACAACACTGACGTCGGCAAGCAACTCGGTTTCAATGGAGAGGTCCGGGATCACGTTGGTGTAGGTGACGCCCGTCGTGCCTGTCAACTGCCGTGCCGTGTCCTCGTTCGATGCATCGGGCGTGTCCGCGACGACGCCCAGGATGGCAAACTCACTGGCCCGAAACTCAGCTGGCAGCTGTGCCAGGTCAGGCATCTCGCGAATGCAGGGACCACAGAAGGTTCCCCAGACATTGACCATAGTGAGGCGCTGCTTCTTGAAGAAACTGTTGTCGATGATGTGTCCATCCAGATCATTGGCACTGAAGGGACGGAGCACATACCCTGTGCTGAGCGTGCTGGGTCCGGTCAAGGTCGGATCAGGGGTCGTCTGTCTGACTTCCTGCAAAGCCGAGACGATGATGACGGCGACAAGGGTGACGACCAGGACTGCGATAAGGATTGTCACCTTGCTCGTACCAATTCTGCGCATGTGTGTCGTGGTCACAGCTCACCTCATTGGGATTTCTGTAGTATGATATCCAACTCTCGCCTCATGTGCAACTGGACAAGTCAATATGATATCTTGACAATTCAAAACCAACACCTAGCGGCACCCCTGACGAACGTTGTCGTCGAGGTTTGTCCGTGCCTGGATCTCCTTTGGGGTCAGCTGGTAATTCGGTTCCCAGTGGTACATTTGTAGTGTGGTTTTCTCCATGGCCTTGTCAATTCTGTTGCAGGAAGAGCCGCCGCCCCATTCCTTCCCTGAGAAGCCTCTTTTCGGGAAAGGATCCTGCCATTGCTGAGCAGGTGGATGTACCACTCCGCACTCCTTTACCAGCTGACCCCAAAGGCGACCCCAAAGGCGGTTCCGGGGAACGTCGATCTTCACCTTGCCGTGTTGGCAGCGTCACCTATACTTGATTCCGGGATCAGAAATCTGACTGACAAGCCGCACAGCGGCAAAGGGGAGCACCATGGGACTGATCGCAAAGAACGAGGTTGGAGAGAAAGATATCATTCCTGCCGGGACACATGTCGCACGCTGTTATGGTGTCATTGACCTCGGGACGCAGTACTCGGAGAAGTTCGGGAAGTGGGCGAACAAGATCATGATTCAGTTCGAGTTGCCCGCTGACCCGATGGATGACGGGCGTCCTTCCGTCATCTCCAAGAAGTACACCCTGAGCCTCAACGACAAGGCCAGCCTGAGGAAGGACCTGGAGTCGTGGCTCGGCCGCCCGGTCACAGCCAGGGAAGAACATGACGGGTTTCCCCTGGGCTCGATGCTGGGCACAGCGTGTCTGCTCTCGATTCTCCATAGTGAGAATGCCGAGAAGGCTTATGCATACATTGCCGGCGTGATGAGCGTACCTGAGGGCATGATCGTCCCCGACGCTGTCAACTCTGTGGTCCTGTACGACATCGAGGGTGGCGAAGACGCAGTCTACGCCAAGCTGCCCGACTGGATCAAAAACCTGATCCAGCAGAGCAGGGAGTTCAAGGGAGACAAGGAACCGGTCGAGACGCCAGCTGACGAGTAGGCTGCGTGTCTTGCGGGAGGGTCCCGTCCTTCCGGACCGAAGTAGATCGCTAGCCGATAATCAGATCCTCGAGAGACCGCTTCGGGACGTGATGCGTTCCCTCTGCATCTCTCCAGTACTTGATATCCCGATATGAAGGGACAGGCTCGATGATGACCTTCTCCCTTGGCTTGCCGAGTGCCAGAACGAGCACGACCTCGTACTTCTCGGCGATGTGGAGTGCCTGCTTGAGGCCGGGTCTGTTGATCGAGGCAAGCATACAGCCACCGAGGCCTTGCTCCGCCGCTCCAAGAAGGATCGTTTGTGCGCAGATGCCGGCATCCCAGTTGAAGTTTGTGGAAACCTCCGTGTCGGCGAGCATGACGATGTAGGCTGACGGGCGTTCTCCGATGGATGGCCCAGCCCAGTCCTTGAGATATGCGGCCCACGCAAGGGTCGGGAAGATCAGGTCGTTCTTCTCCCGTGTGCAGGACAGGATGTACCGCAAGGGCTGTTTGTTCGCTGCGGATGCGGATAATCGAGCAAGATCCACAAGCTCCCTCAGCGTCTGTTCTTCTACAATGACATCTTCGTAGAACCTGCGGTAGCTCCTGTTCTTCAGAACCAGATCCTTCATCATGGCGCCCTCCTGTTCACGTCGGCGTTCCGCTGTTGTGTCGTCAAGACGCTACTGGTCCAATGTTCCTGGGGCTGATCAACCCGATCGAGAAGTCTGTTCCACGTAACGCGGGAAAAGGAGTTCGATTCTGGCACCGGCATTGGGCTCCGAGCCTGCGGTGACCCAGCCTGCCGCCTGCTTGACAGCTCCGAATACCATGGCCAGTCCCATGTCCCGTCCAGACTGTCTGGTCGTGGCAAAGGGCTCAAAGAGTCGTGGTACCATGGCAGGATCGATTCCCGGGCCGGTGTCGGCAACAGAGATGACGACGAATTCACCTGTTCGGGCAAAAGGAGCAGTGGTGACATATGCGTCATCAACCATGGCATTTCGTGTGATGACGGTGATGGTTCCCTGGTCATTCATGGCCTCACGTGCGTTATTTGCCAGTTCCATCAAGATCTGTGTCAACTGGGATGAGTCCACCAGGACGTCCCACGCGTCCGGGCGAGGCTGGCAGCCCTGAGGTCAGCCGTTCTTGCCGTGCTCAGACTCGTGTAGGCCGGATGCGAGGGGTCCAGGTCAGGCTGCGCGATGTCGATGCATCCCAGGATACCAGTCAACAAGTTGTTGAAGTTGTGCGCGGCGCCTCTTGCCAGCTGCCCCATGACTTCCAGTTTCTTGGACTGCACCAGCTGTGCCTGCATGGTTTCTTTCTCTTCCTCTGCCCACTTGCGTTCGGAAATGTCGGTAGAGATCGTCGCAAACTGATTCGCGGCTGTGCGCAACGCCCGCGTCTCAAACCACTTTCCAACGGGGCTCGAGTAGTCCTCAAAGATCACGGGAGTTCCGGTCTGAACGACCTTGGCAGAGGTCTCGATCCAGCGTTGTTCCGTTCCCGGCAGCACTTCCAGGACCGTTCGGCTGAGTATAGACGTAACGGGCAGTCCAGTCAGCTCCTCGAAGGCGGGGTTGGCATCGAGGAAGCGGTAGTCCACCGGATCCCCGTGCTCGTCATAGACCATCTCGTGCAGCGCGAATCCAGTGGTCAGGTTCTCGAAGAGCAAGCGATATAGGTGCTCACTCTCCCGCAGCGCCTCATCCGCCTGCTTCTGTCCTGCGGGAGTCTCGCCCGAATGGATTTCCTTGTCAGTCACGGTGTTCGCTCCTGCTTGCTACCGGGATACGACGAATGTCCGGGGCGCTCACTGAGCCTGTCCGGTCGCGTTCTGCAGCAGCTTCCGTACGCTGTCCAGCAGG
>JBAQYC010000309.1:0-3765 GCA_049299835.1 Candidatus Cryosericum sp.
GAGCAGATCAATCCGTTGTCGAGTCTTGCACATAAACGGCGCCTGAGCTCACTCGGACCAGGTGGCCTGAACAGAAAAAGGGCGGGCGTGGAAGTGCGCGATATTCACTCTTCCCACTACAGCCGGATTTGTCCCATCGAGACTCCGGAGGGCGGGAATATAGGGCTCATCAATAGTCTGAGTTCGTACGCCAAACTTGACGAGTATGGATTCATTACTGCGCCGTATGCCAAAGTTGAAAATGGTCACAAGGACGAGAAGAACGTCGTCTATATGGACGCAGAGGAAGAGGAATACCATTCGATCGCGCAGGCTAACACTGCTGTCGATGAGAAGAGCCGTCTGACTTCAAAGACGGTTATCGCCCGTCAGCGTAGCGAAGGCGGCGAAATCCTCCCAAAAGAACTTCCTGCTGGCAAAGTCGACTATATTGACCTCCTCCCGTCGCAGATATTTGGGATTTCTGCCTCGTTAATCCCTTTCCTTGAGCATGACGATGCAAACCGCGCCCTCATGGGTTGCAACATGCAAAGGCAGGCAGTGCCGCTGGTCCGCCCCGATCGTGCTCGCGTTTCGACTGCCATGGAAGGACGGGTCGTTCATGACAACGGAGACCTGGTACTCAGCGATGCGGACGGTGTTGTCTCATATGTGGATGCCGAGCAGATCCGAATATCACCTTTGGTCAGCGTGACGGACCTTCAGGCCGGCAGCATTGCCGTGGATGTCGTCCCCGTCATGCTCGCTTCGGACGCAAACGAGCCCGGCATTCTCGGGGAAGTGCGCATGGTGCCCATTTCATTTGCCCCTGCCGGTGTTCCAGAGAGCATTCTCAATTTGATTGGCTCGGAGATTTCGCGCGAGCAGATTGAGGCACTTTCGGACGACGGGGTTGAATCATTCCAATATGTTCCCGCAGGCTCCATCGTTCAGAATTCGCTGACAGACCTGTTCGACGTGCAGACGAATGATGATCTGGTGGGGAAAGTGCTGGCGCAGGATGTGCAGGAAGGTAAGAACAAGGTGCACAAAGCGGGCACAAAGATCACCGAGACCCTGCTCGGTCGCCTGATCAATAACGCGAAAATCCGCTCTCTTCCGATACGGGAAGGCGAAGAGACTACGCCGGTCGAGCTACAGATGCTTACCATGACTCCAATTGGACAGCAGGTTCTCGGCCATCGAATCCTTGGCGTAACATCGACGCTGGACCTGAGTTCCAGTATCGGTCGCACCGTCGGCGAGGAGAGTCTCCGTGATCTCTTTGCAAAGGACAGGAATGCCAGCATTCTGACCTACGACCCCGCAAAGGCTGCAAGCTATGAACTATTCCGTGTGAACGGATCGCTTGCAGGTCAGACACTGGCAGAGGATGTTCAGCTTCGCAAACCCAAGGCCAGGAAGCTGGCCGTTGGACGGAAGCTGACCCGCGCCGATCTGATCTTGATGGCGAAGAATGGAGTGAGCCACGTCTCGGTTCCCCAGGCTCGTGTGTTCGAGCTTCAGAAGTTTAAGAGAACGAACCAGGACACATGCATCAACCAGCACCCGGCTGTCTCCACAGGAGACGAAGTGCGTGTTGGTGATCTCCTCGCAAACGGGTATGCATCTGCAGAAGGCGAACTTGCCCTGGGCAAGAATCTTCTGGTTGCATATGTTCCGTGGCGAGGCTATAACTACCAGGACGGCGTGATCGTCAGTGAACGTCTTGTGCGTGACGACAGCCTTTCGTCTATTCACATCAAGGAACACAAGATCGAGGTGAGGTCGACCGAGTTTGGCAAAGAGGAAATCACCCGCGACCCACCCAACGTTTCCAAGGAACTCGCGCGGCACCTGGACGAGCGCGGCGTGGTTCAGGTTGGCGCACACGTCAAGGCTGAGGACGTTCTTGTCGGCAAAATTACGCCACGTGCTGAGCAGGAAGAGTCTCCAGAGGTCAGGGTGTACTTCGCTCTGTTCCATGACAAGGCTCGTGACTATAAGAATACTTCCTATAAGGTTCCGCCTGGAGAGGACGGGGTCGTCATCGACGTACAGGAGATCACGAAAGACAACACGAGTGATGCACTCCCGGTCGGTGTTGAGCGTATCATCAAGGTCTATGTCGCCAAGAAACGCAAGATCATTGTCGGAGACAAGGTTGCAGGACGCCATGGAAACAAGGGCGTCATAACACGCATCCTGCCGGAGGAAGACATGCCGTTCCTGCAGGATGGAACACCTGTTGATGTCATCCTGAGTCCGCTCGGTGTACCTTCACGCATGAATATCGGCCAGCTTCTTGAGGCTAGTCTTGGTATCGCTGCCCGGAAGCTGAATGTTCGTGCTGTGACGCCTGTGTTCAACGGTGCTACCGAGGAAGAGATCAAATCACTGCTTCACAAAGCTGGGCTCAATGACAGCGGCAAAGAGGACGTTCGAGATGGAATCTATGGCAGGTACTTCGACAGCCAGGTTACGGTAGGCGAAGCGTACATCCTTAAGCTGATTCATCTGGCCGAAGACAAGATGCACGCGCGTTCGACCGGTCGCTACACGCTTATTACACAGCAGCCAATCGGTGGCAAGGCTCAGTTTGGTGGCCAGCGCTTTGGAGAAATGGAAGTGTGGGCGCTGGAAGCGTACGGTGCGTCGACCGTGTTGCAGGAAATGCTGACGATCAAGTCGGACGATCTTGAGGGCAGACGTGTGGCTTACGAACGCCTCACAAAGGGGAACAATCTCTTCGAAACGGGCTCTCCTGAGTCGTTCAACGTTCTAGTGAAGGAACTTCGCGGGCTTGGGCTGGACCTGGAGACACTGCCGAAGGCAGGGGACGCTCACGCGAAGAGTACTAAGGTCGTGCTGGAAGACAACGAATAACATTCTCTAGGGGAGGAAAAGGTGAGCAGATTCAGCCCGAGTGACATCAGGAACTTCGCGCTAGTTGGACAAGGCGGCTCTGGCAAGACGATGATCACAGAACGCCTGGTTTTCCGTGCCGGCGCGAGTCAGAGAGTCGGCCGCGTCGAAGATGGAACTACTGTTTCCGACTACCTGGATGAGGAAATCAAGCGCCACATCAGCACAAGTATCGGCCTTTGCGAGTTTGACTACAAGGGGGTTCGACTGAATCTGCTTGATACCCCGGGCTATGCGGATTTCATGACGGAGGCACAGGAGGCGGTCAGGGTTGCAGACACCGCATTCCTGGTCATCAACGCCGGAGCTGGAATTGAAGTGCAGACCCCGCGTTTCTGGGGTTTGTGTGAAGCACAGCATATCCCCGTCGCATTTGTGGTCAACAAGCTCGATCTGGAGAATGTCAACTTCAATGCCCGTGTTGCCGAGTTGCAGGACACTTTTGGACATAAGGTCGCCGCATTGACGATCCCGATTGTCTCAGGCCCTGCTTTCTCCTCGTTTGTGAACGTTCTCACTGGCAAAGTCTACACATATGGTGCCGGCAAGGACGAGGCGAGCCTGTCCGACGTTATTCCCGATGCTGTCATGTCCGACTACGAAGCGGCACGTGTTGCCCTCACAGAAGCGGTTGCAGAATCAGATGACACCATCATGGAGAAGTACCTCGGGGGAGAACCTCTGTCCCAGGACGAGCTCGTGATGGTCTTTATGAAAGCGTTCAAGAAGCGGCAGGTCTTTCCAGTCCTTGGTGTCTCTGGCTTGAAGGGAGTCGGCTGTGACTACCTCATGGATTTCCTGTCAGCCTATGCTCCCTCGCCTGTTGAGGTTTCGGTCCAGGCAACTCGCAAGGGTACGGAC
>JBAQYC010000310.1:0-1744 GCA_049299835.1 Candidatus Cryosericum sp.
CCCTTGAAGAGGCTCCTCGTGCTGTTATTCTCATAAGATGCTTCCCGAACATGTGGCTCGCCCCTGCACCCAGGTATCTATCGCTCCTGACCCTCCAGCTGCGTGCAGAGCTCAGTCACTTGCTGCGCGATTGTAGAGCGAACAGAGGGATCCGTCTCGATGATACACCGCCCGATGAGATCTGACGCCTTCTTCAGCTTGATAGAGAGGTTCTCCAGGTAGGAGGAGTCCTGAGCTGCCAGCGTTCCTTCTCTGGCAACACGTTCGGCAATGTTTTGAACGCTAGCGATTGGGCCCTGCGAACAAGCCAGGCAGACGTCGGTTGTCAGGCGTGCTGCCAGAACTTCCTTGGCGTCAACCGAGTCGAACCCCGATTCCCTCTCGTTCAGTGGCTTTATGGAAATGCCGATGTTGGCTAGCGTTTCAAAGCGCCCAGCAATGGACCCTGCCAACTGGCTCCTGGCAAGCGGGGTCAGGTAGCCCGTCGAAGTCGTCAGGATGCCAATATCACCTGTCACTTGCGCAATCTCACCTCGAACGAGCTCGACACTGAAGTTGTCGGCAGACATGATTCTGCCAAGGAGTTGATCTCGTGTCGGTAGTTGACTCTGTGCAGACGCACAACCACCGACCAAAGCTATGACAAGCAGGATGCCAGTGAACACTGCAATAGTTGAACATGATCGTGATTTTGATGTTTTCATGTTATGCACCTGCTGTGCATGTTTCCAGTAAGATCGGCGGACTGACATCCAGTCACCAGCACCATCATGGTGCGTATGCTATCGTCACTGTCCGCGTCGTCGCGTCCCATTGAACGTTCAGCCCGCATGCTTCAGCAACGAACCGGAGCGGGACGAAGGCCCGGTCATTGATGATCATTGGCATAACCTTGGGGTTGGCAGGATCAATGGGGAACGCCTGGTCATCAACGGTGCCGATATGACCCCCGATGGCGACGTCCACGGAGTGTCCTCCAAGGAAGATGTCTACCGTCCTTGCGGAGGGACTCCAGGCCACTCTGCCACCAAGCGTCTCAATGAGGACGCGGAGGGGAACGAGGGTACGTGAGTTCATAATGATGGGCGCTGCCTCCAGTGACACCGTGTTCCCATCCACGTGCATTGTCGTGCTGCCAATTGTCAGTTGAATAACCCTGGTAAGAGGAGAGGCAGCCTGATACTGCAAGATCCCGTCATCGGTAGCGGCGTACAGAACGCCAGCCGTCAACGGATCAGCGGCCAGCTCTGTCATATACTTTGACGAAAGGCCCGTACTTATGCCACTCCACGTTACTCCGGCATCCACTGAGCGGAACGCACCAACGCTGGTACCAGCATACACCGTGCCATTCGCATGCGGGTCGACGACAAGACTCCGCACCTCCCCATAGGAGGGAACAATGCCTTTCACCGTCCACGTCGCCCCGCCATCCGTGGAGCGGCAAATGGAACCGTGCATGGTACCAGCATACAAGTTGGCGGGGACCACCGGATCAATGGCAAACGACTCAACGTCTTCCTGTGTGACACCCACGTTTACCGGGTTCCAATGGTCGCCCCCATCCGTGGAGCGAAAAACTGAGTCCGGGTAGTGAAAGATGTCGCTAGAAGTGGCCACCATTGTCCAGATGCTGACATAGAGGACAGCAGGATCAGCAGGATCGATCGTGAGGGACCAGACATCTGTATGGGCCGGCAGACCTGTGTTGATTGCGGTCCAGGTTGCACCACGATCCGTTGAG
>JBAQYC010000311.1:0-2275 GCA_049299835.1 Candidatus Cryosericum sp.
GTCCGGTGGCAATGTCTACCAGCTGCAGTGCACGGCAGAGGTGGGACTGCTCAACGCAGCTGACCCTGGCTTCCGGACTATCCTGGGGTCGTTCTCCACAGCGCCCTGACATCTTCCTGAAGGGTCCCGGGGTCGTGGCCGACCGATATGTGTGTGGAGCTGCAGGGCTTTTGTTGCATTGTGCGCCACGGTCACGTATAATTTACTGATTTCTACCTTTGGAGGTACACATGGACAGGACACAGGCGAAGCTGCTGCGGGCGCTGATGAAACAGCCTCTCAGTTTCTGGCAACTGGTGGGGAAGCAGGACGACGCCATTCCCGGGTATATCGATGCACTCAAGACGCTCAAGATCAAGGGATATATCGAAGCGAAGGGCGATCTCATCGCCGTGACAAAGGACGGCAAGGAGTACGCCCGGTCGAACGGCGTCGAGAAGGAAGAGTCCATGGTGTGCCCGACCTGCAGCGCGACGGGCGTCAAGCCGCGTGGCTGGCTCAAAGATATCATGCCGGAATATGAGACACTGGCAAAGGGGCGTCCCGAAGTCACAGCTGAGTTCGACCAGGGTGTCGTACCTCTTGAGAAGAATCTCGACCGCATTGCCTGCATCTACGAACGGGGTGACCTCGAGAACAAGAGTATCTTCATCCTCGGCGACGACGACATCCTCAGCGTCGGCCTCGCTCTGACCGGAAAATGCAAGCGGATCACCGTCGTGGAGATCGACAAGCGTGTCAACAAGTTCATACGCAAGGTCATCAAGGAGAAGGGCTGGACGAATATCGAGGTCTACGACTACGATGCGCGTGATCCCGTGCCTGAGGAACTGAGAGGCAAATTCGACGTCTTCATCACCGATCCCGTCGAGACAGTCGAAGGGATGAAGCTGTTCTACTCGCGTTGCTGTGAAGCACTCAGAGGCAAGAGCTGTTCCGGCTACTTCGGCATCTCGCACTTTGAGTCCGGCCTGGCCAAGTGGATGGGTGTCGAAAAGGACCTGCTCCGCATGAACCTGGTCATCACGGACATCCTCCGCGATTTCAACGACTACCTGCTGACCGGCGAGCGTATCGTCGAGAAGGGTTTCCGCATCGTTACCGAGTCCCCTTTTGCCCTCAAAGCGCCCGACTTTGCATGGTATCACTCGACTTTCTTCCGCGTCGAGGCCGTCAAGAAGCCGCGCCCTCTGATCACCGAGCGCGTGGAATGGGCACGCGAGCTCTACTTCGACGAGGACACGTTCGTAGCCCTGCCCTGACGGCAGACTGAAGAGGCGTGGCCCGCAAGAAGGGCGAGGTCACCGAAATCACCGCTGGAGGTATCGTCTTCAACGGTGACAAGGTGCTCGTTCTCAAGAATCTGAAGGGAGTATGGGTCTTCCCGAAGGGGCATGTCGAGCTTGGTGAAAGCCACGAGCAGGCTGCTCTCCGGGAAGTCCTCGAGGAGTCTGGACTGCATGCCCGCATTGTGGGAAAGGCGGGCATGTCGTCGTTTCATTTCTACTCGTACATGGACAAGGCGGTCCATCGAAAGATCGTCTACTGGTTCGAGATGGAAACCACGGATACGGTGGTCACCGTCAACCGTGAACTCAGGATGGGCGAATTCTTCCAGGAAGCGGATGCGCTCCGTATGCTCAGCTTCCCTGACGACATTGCGAACCTGAAGGGCCTCCTGGACCGGCGCGCCAACGATGTACGCAACAGTAGCGAGTGTTAGTGTCGTCGGCCTGACGGCTCACCCCGTGCAGGTCGAGGTCGACATCGCCGACGGCCTGCCCATGTTCACCATCGTCGGTCTACCGGACGCAACTGTCCAGGAGGCCCGCGAGCGGGTCAAGAGCGCTATCCGGAATGCCGGTTTTCACTTTCCCGCTCACCGCATCACGGTGAACCTCGCACCGGCCGATCTTCGCAAGGAAGGCGCGTTCTTCGACCTCCCTGTGGCCGTCGGCATTCTCAAGGCGTCCGGCCAGCTCGAAGCTTCCCTGGAAGACTACGTGTTCCTCGGTGAGCTCTCGCTCGAAGGAACGTTGCGGCCTGTCCACGGCGTCCTGCCCGCTGTGGCGGGTCTGGCTGCTGCCGACGGGACGCACACATATGTTGTGCCACATCAGAACGTGGGTGAGCTTGCCCTCCTCGAGGGAACGCGCCTTCTGCCGTCGGTCGGTCTCGCCGACGTGGTACAGGCAATCGTCGAAGGACCGGTAATCCGGGTTGTCTCAGCCTACGATCCGCCTTCGGGAGCGCTCGATTCGCCCCTGGACTTCGC
>JBAQYC010000312.1:0-2607 GCA_049299835.1 Candidatus Cryosericum sp.
TTCTTCAGCACTCGGAAGGTTCTGCGATATACGGTGCATCCGGTACTCGATGTGACTGCCCTTCGTGAATTCCTGCTGTCAGGGGTGGAATTGGTCGGTGAACATCTGTGCCTGGAGAACCTGGAGAATGACGTGTTTGAAACGGTGATGCTGCGCGTCGAGGATATCCCATTCTCGGTCACGATGGATTACGGGCATCTCCTGTTCATGCACGCTTCTGTGGATCGATTCATCGACACGTGGGGAAGCCGTGTGCAGGAAATTCACTTCCACGGCTATGATGGGGTAAATTGCCATGTCGAGCCTGATGTGGGGACGCTGTCCGACTTTGCAGAAGTCATGGACGATAGGTTCAGGAACCAGGATGATCTACCGGTGTGCGTGGAGACATTCGATTGGAGCATCACTCGGGGTATTCTCGAGGCCCTGGTGCCCCACACCGCCGCTATCGTCGGCGCCTGAGCGCGCTGTCCTACACCTGTCCGTCAGTGGTGCGGAGGCCCGCCTCGACCAGGGCTCTGTATTTCCCGTCTGGATTATTCATGAGTTCCTCGTGGGTCCCCTGTTCGACCAGACGGCCGTCCTCCAGGTAGTAGATGGTGTCCGCCCGCTGGATCGTCGACAGACGATGAGCGATGACCAGCGTCGTACGTCCCTGCATCAGCCGCTCGAGTGCCTCCTGGACCTGTTGTTCGTTCTCGGTGTCGAGGGCGGAGGTAGCCTCGTCCAACAGCAGCACAGGAGCGTTTTGAAGAACGGCACGCGCGATGGCGATGCGCTGTTTCTGTCCGCCGCTCAAGTTGTGTCCTGATTCTTCCAGCATGGTCCGGTAGCCTTCTGGCAACTGCATGATGAAGTCATGGGCGTTCGCTGCTCTCGCAGCTTTCTCGACCTCTGTCTGTCCGGGGTCCGGCATGCCGCCAACAATATTGGCATAAACGGTGTCGCTGAAGACGAACGCATTTTGAGGAACATAGGCGAAATGCCGGCGCCAGTCGGGGAGCCGCTGATCATAGATGGAGTTTCTCTCGATGGTGATGATCCCCTGTGCCGGTGTGTACAGGCCCAGCAGGAGCTTGAAGAGAGTACTTTTTCCGCCGCCGGACGGCCCGACAAAGGCCACTGTCTTGCCCTTGTGTACCGAGAAGCCGATGTCTCGCACGGTGTCGCCGGTGTTGCCCGCATATCCAAAGGCCAGGTTGCTGACCTGCAGGCCTGTCCCCACTGGTGCTTGCGGCATCGCAACGGGCCGGCTGATGAAGGCCGGTTCAGGGGAAGTGTCGATCAGTTCCAGCACACGTGTGCCTGCAGCAAGTTTGGTCTGGAGGTCGCCCAGCAGACTGGACAACTGTGTGAAGAGCATTGTGACCTCGCTGTGCATTTGTATCAGCGCTGCGAGCCTGGGCAGGAACGTAGGGTCGAGGGTGGTACGATACCCGCCATACATGATGAGAACGATACCAACGATATCATCCATGCTGTCCGTAACTGCACGTGCCGCTTCATACAATCCAAGCCGCATACCTTCACGGCGCTGTGCGAGATTGTGTCCAAGGAACCTGCGGTTGATCCATTCCGCGAGCCCGTACGAACGTATGACGGAACATCCCCGTGTCACCTGCCCCACATCCCCGAGCACTTCCGCTTTCTGCTCCTGGACACCGTTGGCATGTCTCCTGAGAGGACCAAGCAGTGGCAGCGTCAGGAGGAAGATGAATGCTGAGACGCCAATAATGAGCAATCCTGAACGCCAGTCGATGACGAGAACGACAACGACCGAACCGACACCGCCGACGGTCAGGTTCGAGAAGAGCTGCATCGTCTGACTGTACATCATGCCCACTTCTGCGATGTCGTTGTTGAGGCGTGAAAGGACATCTCCCGTGCTGAGACGTTCCAGGGTACTGAGCGACATGGCATTCACAGCGGTAAATGCAGTACTGCGGAGATGTCGTTCCGTTCTGTCGGACCCGATGGCGAGAGCACGTCCAGCGAACAGGATCGCGACTGTTGCAAGAACGCCCACGGCGATGAACAGGAGAACCGACCTGGTCAGCAGGATGCGGTCGTTGTTCATGAGGCTGTCGGTAAAGAGAACCAGGGCGGCTGCAAAGAAGGTGTTCAGCCCCAGGTTGATGAGTCCCAGGCCTGCGATGCCGGCAGCATACTGGGCTCTGGCATCACCGGTATAGCTCAATAGCCTCCGCAGCGCCCTCCAGCTACTCATGTGGATCCTCCTGAGACTGCTGCAGGTTCCAGAGAGCAGCATACTGACCGTTGACAGCAAGCAGCTCTTTGTGCGTCCCCTGTTCGACGATGCGTCCCCGGTCAAACACAAAGATGATGTCCGAGTTGTTGATCGTCGTCAATCGGTGTGCAACGGCAAGGATGGTCTTGTCCGGGTATCTGCTCAGCATGTTTGCATAGACCTTGCGCTCCAGGTCGTTGTCGAGAGCGGACGTGGCTTCGTCGAGAATGAGGATCGGTGCATCCTTTACGAATGCCCGAGCCAGGGCGATGCGCTGGCGTTGTCCCCCGGACAGGCGCCCACCTGCTTCACCGACCGACATGTCGATTCCGTCGGGAAGGCCGCGGACAAACCTGGAC
>JBAQYC010000313.1:0-2091 GCA_049299835.1 Candidatus Cryosericum sp.
TTCATATGCGCGTTGGCAAGAAGCGGTTCCTGGCGGTCAACCTGTAGAGCGACGCAGTTGCATGTTACTTGGCGCTGCTGACGCTGTATGTCTGTTTATGCAGTGTTGACGCGCTTATGAGACATGCGGGAGGTGAAACGGTGAGCATACCCATCCAAGGGAAACCAGATCGTTCCGGTATGGCCCTGAGAGTCCTGACACTGGACGGGCTCATGATTGCGCTGAGTATCGTCCTGACGCGTCTCATGTCGCTGAACATTCCCATCGGGGGTGGCATCGGTGCAAGGATAGGTCTCGGACACCTCCCGATCGTGTTTGCCGGCATCGTCGCAGGTCCACTGAGCGGAGCGCTGGTCGGGGCTGCCGCTGACCTGGTCGGCTTCGCCATCTGGCCGTCCGGTCCCTTCGTCATCTGGCAGATAACAGCGATCTCAGCTCTCAACGGTGTCATTCCCTGGGCATTTGTGAAGCTGGGGTGGCCACGGTCGCGTGCCGCACGGATATGGACAGGTGTGATGGTCGCGCGTCTGGCGCTCAGTGTCGGTTGGTTGCCCCTGGTACTGCAAAGCGTCATGAAGCTCCCATACTTGCCAGTGATGCTGGGTCAGGTGGCGGGCAGTATCGTGATGATCCCGGCGACAGCGTTCTTTGTGGACTTGCTGGTGAAGGCCTATGAACGCGCGGAGTTCGGACATGTTCGGTCGTAAGCGTCCGGAAGGGACCGAATTTGCGGCCCGGCCCGAGCGGCCGCGGGTTCCTCCTAACCAATCAGTCACGACATCGTTTCCCACTCTGACGGCTGAGCGGGTACCATCGGTGGACGTGAACAGCTTCACGTTCAGGTTCTGGGGCGAGGTGCAGGGTCCCACCGAGATGACGTTGCAGCAACTCATGGCGGTGAAGCACACGACCGTGGCAGCGGACTTTCACTGTGTGACAGGTTTTTCAATGCTGGGGACGGAGTGGGGTGGAGCGCGGGTAGCGGACGTCATGGAGGCAGCTCATGTCCAGCTGAGTCCCTCGGCCCGGTTTGTCCTGGTGCACTGCGTCACGGAGTTCACGACAAATCTTCCGGTCCAGGACCTGCTTGCCAATGACACGATGCTTGTCTGGGAATGGAACAGGCTTCCTCTCACGACAGCACATGGCGGACCCCTGCGGCTTCTTGTGCCGTCACTGTACGCCTGGAAGGACGCCAAGTGGGTATCGGGTTTTGAGTTCCTCGCGGAGGATCGACCGGGGTTCTGGGAATCGCGTGGGTATCATATGCATGGCGACCCGTGGAAGGAAGAGCGGTACGGCTGAGAGCCGTTCCTGCAACTTGACAGCAGGGCGATTTCCTGTAGAATGGCATATCGGAAAAGGAAGCTGCAAGTGGGCCTCTAGCTCAGCTGGTTAGAGCGCGTCCCTGATAAGGACGAGGTCTCTGGTCCGAATCCAGAGAGGCCCACCATTTTTTATTTCCTGTCTTCACACGTGGGGATGTAGCTCAACGGGGGAGCAAGTGCTTTGCAAGCACGAGGTTGCGGGTTCAAATCCCGCCATCTCCACCATAGAAAGGAGGAGGTGTTCCTTGTCGGGTCACAAGTACACTGACGTTCCCCTTTGGAAGAACGTGTCACAACAGGACTGGAATGATTGGCGCTGGCAGGTGGCCAACCGCATCCAGACAGTCGAAACGCTATCTCAGGTTATCCATCTCGCTGATGAACAGCAGGCTGGTGTTGTCAGCGCGCTCTCCAGGTTCCGCATGGCCATCACTCCCTACTACGCCACACTCATCGATCAAAACAGTACCGACGATCCCATCTTCAAGCAGTGCGTTCCGACTGCGCTTGAACTTCAATCTGCGCCCAGCGACTTGGACGACCCCCTCTATGAGGAGGTCGATTCTCCTGTCCACGGCCTGACGCATCGATATCCTGACCGCGTGCTCTTCCTTATCACGGACCAGTGTGGCATGTATTGTCGTCACTGCACGCGCAGGCGTCTTGCAGGGATGACTGACGGACGGCGCTCCAGGAGCGAAACTGACGCTGCGATCGCCTATATCCGCGAGCATGAGGAAGTGCGGGACGTCCTCCTGTCCGG
>JBAQYC010000314.1:0-2433 GCA_049299835.1 Candidatus Cryosericum sp.
TGGTTACCGTAAGCGGTTTTCCATCTGCTGCCCCGGCCTTTCTTTCCGCCTCGGTCAAGTACGCGCCACTGTGTTGCCAGCTTATGGAACAACGGGAACAGCTGGCCATCACAGGGATGTCACTTTCATCCTCGATGGGACTCTCTGTACGCATTAAGGACGGTAAGACGCTTGTCTTTGGTGACAGCGCAAACGCTGCTTCCAAGATCGAACGAGCGATCGCGGTCCTCGACATGCCTGCATTCAAGGGCAAAAAAGTGACGATCGACCTGCGGTTCGATGGACAGGCGGTCATCCCCGGGACCCCATGATCAAGCGTGGAAGAGTCGGGGGTGCTTTCCTCGCCGCACTTTTTGTCATGGTTGCCGGATTCGGATATCTTCTTGCCGTCCAGTTCGAGCCTACAGTGAACAAGGCATACGTTGTTCCGGCCCAGAACGTCGAGTTGGTCGAGATCATGAAGGGGCTTGAAAAAGAGAATGCAAGTGCTGCTCAGCGGATTGTCGATTTTCGGGGGCAGCTGGCAGAACTTGAGGGCAAGGGTGCTGCCACGAGCGACGAAGTGCGTGTGCTCTCGCAACAGTTGAAAGAATTGAGGGAAAAGGCGGGGCTTGCCGAGGAGACGGGCCCTGGCGTTGTCGTAACGCTGAGCGACAGTTCCCGCACGCCAACGCTATCTGATGACCCGAACTATTTCGTCATCCACGACGGCTATCTCCGCAGTATCGTGAATCTGATGCGGAGATATGGTGCCACGGGGATTGCTATCAACGACCAGCGTGTTCTTGCAGACACCCCCATCGTTTGTGCAGGTCCGATCATTCTCGTGAATTCGAGCAGGATGTCGCCGCCTTATGTCATTACTGCACTGGGCAACGCTGACATGCTCGCCGACAGTATTTCTCAGGATGTCTTCTTCCGGGTGCTGCAGATGTACGGTGATCAGTTTGGGATCACGTGTTCGCTTGAGAAGAAGACTTCTGTGACTGTCCCTGCCTCGCTGGATAATCTTGCATTCAAGTATGCGATGGGTGCGAAATGAAGAGGACTGACCTGTCGCCCTGGCAGTCGACATTGCTCATCTTCTTCCTCATCAGTTTCTTTGTCGGTTTTCTCCTCCCTGGCCAGGCTCGCGTCGTCCGCGAAATGAAGCAGACCTATCAGAATCAGGACCCGAAAGATCTCATTCGCGTGATCAAGGATCTCCAGCAGCGCAAACAGGATCTCCTCATTGAGGAGACCGACGTGTCGCAGAAAGTCATGCAGTACGTTCGTGCATCTGATGATACTGCCGCGCAAGTGAGCCAGTTGCAGCGCGAGGCTGCCGTGTTGAGACAGAGGACAGGCGCTGTTGCGCTCGAGGGTCCTGGCGTCCGAATCACCATACGAGAACAATCATCTGGCGCCTCACCATCAATGCTGGCCGATGAGGACCTGCTCCTCCTTCTGAATGATCTCTGGGCGTCGGGAGCTGAAGTCGTATCGTTGAACGGCATACGTCTGACTGACTCGAGTTCCGTTTACAGGGCGGGTCTCAACGTTCGCGTAGGTGCCAGAGTGACCCAGATGCCACTGGTCATAGAGGCGATCGGGGATACGGAGAACATGTCCAAGGGGCTGCAGATTCCCGGGGGCGTGCTTGACTTGTTGAACCTGAGGCGCATTGGTGCTATAGTTCAAAAAGTCAACCTGCTTAGAATCAGCGACTAGGGGAGGAAAACGGATATCTATGGTTGGCTTCGTAACAGTGTGCGGACTAGTGCTTGGGATTATCATCGGGATTCTTCGCCCCCTGCACATCCCCGCCATCTACTCCAAGTATGTAGGGTTAGCCCTTCTTGCTGGTATGGATTCGATCCTTGGTGGCATCAAAGGGTATCTGAAGGACTCCTTTGACGCCACAGTATTCTTCTCGGGTTTCCTCATCAATAGTCTTGTTGCAGCACTTCTGGGATATCTCGGTGACCAGTTGGGCATCGACCTCTACCTGGCGGCAGTCGTTGTGTTTGGAAGCAGAATGTACCAGAATATCGCAATCATCCGGCGCGTTCTCTTGAAGAAGGAGGCATGATGGCTGGCCAGGAAAGAATCGTCAGCGTACTCGATATTGGAAGTACTCGTGTCAAGATGCTGATAGCATCGGCGACAGGAGACAGTCTCGACTCCATTCTCGGAGTCGGCACGGCTCCCTGTAACAGTCTGAAACGTGGTGTAGTCGTCGACATGGAAGGCGTGACACAATCTATCCAGACGGCTCGCGACGAGGCCGAGCGTATGAGCAGTTACTCCGTTTCATCCGTCATCGTAAACGTCGGAGGTACCCATATCACCGGATTGGTGAATCGTGGCCTTGTTGCTATTTCCCGGCCGGGGCGCGAGATACAGAAAGATGATGTAGATCGCGTGTGGGAGTCTGCCAGAGCTGTTCTGCTT
>JBAQYC010000315.1:0-6052 GCA_049299835.1 Candidatus Cryosericum sp.
GTGCGATCAGCATTTGGCGACCGCGTTTTTGACGGAAGTCAACTCGATCGCCACCTTCTGGGCCATCTGGTCTTTGGGCACGCCGATCTCCTGAGGAAGCTCAACGACATCATGATGCCCATCATGACGAGGCTGGTCGCCCGTGAACTCGCGGCGCTTCACCAATCATCAAGTGTCGTGGTCCTTGACGCGGCGATTCTGATAGAAGCCGGCTGGCAGAATCTGGTCGACGAGATCTGGGTTGTGAACCCCTCGAAACGCGAACACCTAGAGCGACTCATGACTCGCGATCATCTTTCCCGTGACGAAGCCACGAGCCGCATCAAGGCACAGATGCCTCTGGCTCAGAAACTGGTATATGCCGACGCCATTATCGACAACACGATGGATGTCGAGCGAACACGAGAACAAGTGGAGATGCTTTGGAAAACGCGCTTTCAGAACCGCTGAGTTACACAAGGGTATCGACGTACAACCAGTGCCCCAAGAGATTCGAGCTCAAGTACATCCAGAAGATTCCGGAACCCTCGCACTGGTATTTCAGCTACGGTAAAAGTATCCACGCTGTTCTCGAGAGACTTCTGTCATGTCACCTGGGAGAAGACGGCCAATTGTATGGTGATGATGCAGCCCTCTTCCCCACGTCTCTCTCTCAACTCCTGGACGAAAACTGGCTGACCGAGGGGTACGTCGACCTTACGGATGAAGACAGGAAGCGGCGCCAGGCTCTCCGTGTGCTTACAGCATTCTTTCCCGTTTTCCAGTCCACCTGGCAACAGATGATCTACGTGGAACACCTCATCAACACTGACATTGACGGCATCCCATTCACGGGCATCGTGGACCGAATCGACCGGATCAGTGACAATGTTCTGCGAATTGTCGACTACAAGTCCGCGAGACCGAGAGAATCGTCAGCTCTGACTTCTCATCGGTTTCAGGTGGCCCTCTACGCTTCGGCGCTGAGTCAGCTGAAGGAGTTTCGGGGCAAGCGGTTCATCCTTCAGACATACTACCTCCGCGAAAACCTCAAGGCGGAAATGGACGAGGGGGCAGAGCTATGTATTGCCAAGTCCCGCCAGGTACTGGCAGCAACCGCTCATCGGATTGTTCAGGGCGATTTTCGTGGAACACGCAACAGCAAGTGCTTCTCCTGCGACTATCAAGACATCTGTCCCGTATTCCGCCGCGTCTAGTTCCTGCCGTCGCCAGAAGTCCACAACCCCCGTCTCGCAACACGTGAGCAGGGGTTGTGACATATCTGCTTCAAGCAGGAGCTATATCTTGGTCTTCAGCAAGTCACCCAGGCGATGGACCCCTTCAGTAATGTGCTCGGGATCCACGGCGGAGAAGTTCAGTCGCATGTGACAGTTGTCGTTCCGATGAGGGTAGAAGGCAATGCCCACGACATACGCGACCTTGGCGCTGACTGCCTCACGGAACATTGCCGAGGTGTCGATGCTCTCGGGTACCTTCGCCCATACAAACAGGCCACCCTGTGGGTCAGTCCAGCTGCTGCCAGCAGGGAAATACTTCTCAAGAGCGGCAATCATTGCATTCTTCTTCTTCGGATACTCGTGCTGAACAACGTCAACGTAGTCATCCAGCCACCCGCGGCTGACGAACTCATACGATATGTACTGAGTCATGGCTGGAGAACAAAGGTCGGCCGCCTGTTTTCCGACGATGATCTTGTTCATGATGTCTTCGCGCGCGACGATCCACCCCAGGCGAAGCCCGGGGAAACTGATCTTCGAGAACGTACGCAATGCCACGACACGGTCCTTGCCGCCCAGTGCCAGCAGCGATGGAATCGGCTCACCCTCGAAGCGAATCTCTCCATATGGATCATCTTCGACAATGAGCAGATCGTACGTTTGAGCAAGCTCAATAAGCTTTTTACGCCGTTCCAGCGTCATGGTGACGCCGGCAGGGTTATGGAAATTGGGTACTGTATAGACGAACTTCGGGCGGATATGTGTCTTCTGCAACTCCTTGAGCTTGTCCTCGAGAATGTCCATCTGCATGCCATCCTTATCCAGCGCAACTGTGCAGAACTTGGCCTGCATGCTTGCAAACGCCTGGATTGCTCCAAGATAGGATGGCTCTTCTACAATGACGGTGTCACCCGGATTCACGAATACCTGCGCGACCAGGCTGAGGCCTTGCTGCGAGGCAGTGGAGACGATGACGTTTTCCAGGTCGATACCTCTGACACCCTCTTTTTCCATCCGATCCATCAGCAGAACACGCAACTTCTTGATGCCCTCGGTGGACCCATACTGGAGAGCCTTCTTGCCGTATTCCTTGAGTGCAAACGTGCTGGCCTCGATAACTCTGTCGATGGGAAAGAACCGGTCATCCGGCATACCGCCTGCCAACGAGATGATTTCCGGACTGTCGACGAGTTTGAGGAGCTCCCGAATTTCGGATGGTCTGAAACTCAGCGCCCTTTCTGAGAACAACTCTTCTGCGTTCAACGACATCGATAAGCCTCCTCATTGCGATGAAATTTCGGCAAGTGTCCGTCACACAGAACACACAAGGCTACTTACCAATGAAGTATACCCCTATTTGGCATAACAGAAAGCCCGCCGTGAGGGCGGGCATCGGTTGTCAAGTGGATCAGACAGACGTACCTAAAGACCGATTTCTCCAGCGATCTCCTTCATGGCACTCAGACCGATAGTGACGAACCCGTACAGATCCAGTCCCAACTCCTGACAGGCAAGAATCTGATCGCGGTTTGCTCCGGCAGCAAAGCGCTTCTCCTTGAAACGAACCATGACGAAGTCTGTATCGATCGGTGCAAGCTTCTTCTCGGGTCGAATGAGAGCGCATGCAACAATGAGGCCGGAGAGCGGGTCCGCAGCGTACAATGCCTTGTCCATTATGCTCTTGCGCGGCAAGCCATGCAACGCATTATGCACGCGCACCGCATAACAGATGTCTTCAGACACTCCCATCAGGTGCAGCTGCTCTGATCCGACAATTGCATGCAGGTTGGGCTTGTCCTTGGTTTCGACATAGTCGATGTCATGGACAAGACCGGCCAGGCCCCACTTTTCGACGTCCTCATGGAAATGCGCTGCAAGGCCACGCATTATGGCCTCGACAGCGAGCATATGGTTGACCAGATTCCGCGACGGTGTACGCTCAACGACGATCTGGTACAATTCCTCGCGGTTCATGAACTACGATTCAGGCCCAGGAACAGGAGGCTCGGCCGGAGCCACGTTATCCTCGGTCTCATCGGGCTGGTCTGCATCAAGAATAGACTCGGATGCGAGTTCTTCGGGACTCGTCTCCTCAGGGCTCTGAGTGAGTACAAATCTCTCAGCACGGTTCTTTTTGACTGCAAACCAGGCGGTCAACCCCAGCGTCACGACGAACCCGTAGTTCAGGGCAGTAAACAGGATGACAAGAGTAAGATTCACCCATGAGGGTATCTGAAAATCGGGGTGTGTTGCCGCATAGTTGCTGACGTAGAAAGAAATGAAGCTGCTCAACAGCCACTGCAACGTATAGTATGTGGTTACCAGCGCGGTCGTAAGCAGGAGGAACAGACTCACCTTCCCTTCCTGAAAGCGCCTGTAGGACACTGCGAGTACAAGTCCCGCTAGCGACAGAACCACGTACCCAAGATTGAAGAAGAAGTCGAGACTGAAGATCGCACTGAATGGAATCATGATGCACCACCTTTGCCTTTGGATGCCTTCGGAGTCACCCTTTTTGTGGAAGCCTTTGTCTTCTCTGTCTTTGTCGTGGCGGTCTTCTTCTTGTCTGTCTTTGCCGTGGCGGTCTTCTTCTTGTCTGTCTTTGCCGACGAGGACGCTGCCCTGGTTGCCTTCGTTGCGGGGGTTCCTGCCTTAGTAGTGCGGCCGCCCACCTGCCTCCCCGTCCGTGGTCCCTTGTTCAGAAACTCGAACTCTACCCTGCCCTTGTCCCCGAGCTTCAGATAGGCTGAGAACGGCCGATTGTACTTTGACACGAAGTCCTCGATAAGATCCGTCTTGCCCTTTTCGAGCAGGTTTCTCACCATCTCGCGGTCGATGGTCTTGCCCGCGTAGACGCGTTTCATCTGAAAACGGCAGTCAGTTGCAGCGCACCGATAGTGCTCCGTGGTCTCCACCACTGAACCCTGGCATACGGGGCAACGGCCCAGCGGCTCCTCATTGACGACAGGTTCGGTAGCAGCGGAACTGCCACCCGATCCCTCGGCAAACTCCCATTCCAGCTTGTTGTCAGGCTTGAGCAGGAGTCGCGCGCTGAACTTGAACCCTCGTCTGCTCACGAATCCGTCGAGCATGTCCGTCCTCTTCTCGGTCATAAGCTGCAACGCCTCTTCACGAGTGATGGAGCGTCTGAGAATCATCTTGGGGATACTGAACTTGCAGTCGGTCTTCTTGCGGCCATGGCGTTCGCAGACATACGACGCAGGGCGCTCAAGCACATTGCCACCGCAGATCGGACACACACCCAGTGGTTCAGCCGACTCGATGCCGATCTGCGTGGGAGCTTCGTATCCCTTGATCTTCTCGATCATCTGTCGTGTGAACGCCTCGATACGCTCAAGGAATTCGATGTTGTCCAAAGACCCTTTCTCTATCTTGCGCAGACTCATTTCCCAGTCGCCGGTAAGATCCGGAGCCACAAGATCCGACAACTGGATCGCCTCAAGGAGATCGATCAGGTCGACGCCACGCCTTGTGGCGACCAGGCTCCGGGCCTTCCGCTCAACCACCCCGGTCCGGATCAGCTTCTCAATGATCTCCGCACGCGTGGCAGGAGTCCCCAGCCCACGTTCCTTCATCGCCTCAGCCAATTCCTCGTCGTCGACGAGCTTCCCTGCCGTCTCCATGGCAGCAATAATGGACGCGTCCGTGAACCGTGGCGGAGCTTTGGTCAGTTTGTGTTCGCTATCAACCCTGAATGCCTGGACACTGAGCTTTTCCCTGAGATCCGGCAAATCTTTGCTGTCAGCTTCTCGCGGAGCAACTTCCAGCCATCCCGAGGTCTTTACGACTCTGCCGTCACTGCCAAAAGTCTCGCCCTCGACCAGGGTCTCGACACGGGTAAGCATCAGAATGGCTTCGGGATAGAACTGTTCGAGGAACCGGCGTACAACCAGATCGTAGACCACGCTCTCGTCATGGGAAAGAGTGCTTCGGTCAAGCCGCGTGCCAGTGGGAATGATAGCATAGTGGTCACTGACTTTCTCGTCGTTGAAGACGAAGGACCGCATCTTCCACCCCTCGCGCTGCACATGTTGCACATACGGGGCATATTCCCCTAGTCCCAGATCGCCAAGCACCGTGATGACTTCCTTGCGGAGCGCCTTGGGCAGGTATTTGCTGTCCGTTCTTGGGTAGGTAATGGCGCGCTTCTCTTCGTAGAGAGACTGTGCAGCCCTGAGCGTGCGGCTCGCGCTCAAGCCGTTCAGACCGTTTGCTTCTCGCTGCAGCAGCCCAAGATCATACAGATAGGGGACCTGCATACGGTTCTCTTTCTGGGCCACTGACGCGACTGTCCCTTTGTGACCTGAGCACTTTGTGACTATGGCTTCGGCCGTCTTCTGGTCAGCGAGTCTGCTATCTGATCCCCGATGCCACAGCCCTGTATAGGCAGGCTCACCGTTCGGCATGACCTTGAACTCGCCCTCGACCTCAAAGTAAGGCACAGGGGTGAACGCCTGGACTTCCTTCTCACGCTTCGCGATGAGTGCAAGGACCGGTGTCTGCACGCGGCCCACCGTAACGAGCGAGCCATTACGTCTCGTCAGCCCACGGGTAGCATTGATGCCGACCAGCCAGTCTGCCTCGGAACGGGCCAGTGCTGCTTTGCCGAGGTCATCATATCCAGTTTCAGGGCGAATGTGCTTGAACCCGTCACGAATGCTTTCATCCGTATAAGAGGACAACCATAAACGCGATGAGGGTTTCTTCCCTCCAGCCTGCACATAGATATTGCGAAAGATCAACTCGCCTTCGCGGCCTGCATCACATGCGTTGATGACCTCGTCCACGTCCCTGGAGACGATCAGCTTCTTGAG
>JBAQYC010000316.1:0-7202 GCA_049299835.1 Candidatus Cryosericum sp.
GTACGCGTGGAGGCAGGCGCGAACCTGGTGTTTGCCGTGACTCTTGGGAAGAACGTCACTCCAACACAGCTGTCCTGGTACGACAATGGGCTGACTGCTGCCAGAGCGCAGGCAGTAATCGATACAAGAAACGCTCTTATCTCACGGCTCGTCGACTCTCGCATTGGTGACCAGAGGATCGCCCTCATTCCCCCGGTGACCACAGTGAGTCTGGCCGCTTATCGCTTGGGCGGCCTTCTCCCACACATGGACGTCATCAGTGATCAGCAGTTCGTTGATCCCAGCGTATTCAACGCTACTGTGTACCCCGTTGCCTTCTACACTGGAAGTGAAGACTACATCAGAACGGTGTCTGCGGATGACGACGGAGAGCAGGCGATACGACGGTACCTTTCCCAGGGGGGTGTCCTCGTGTTTGCAGCGCCCATGGGTGGAAACTGGCCGATGTACTATGCTATTGACAATGGAGTGAGGGACGATGACGATCCTCTCCTTCCACGGCTTGGTATCCCCATGTACGGTCCGTGGGAGAGTCCGCCGGGACCACTGACGGTCAACTTCTCTGCGATGCAGAGCATCGTCACCGGGCTGCCGGCGTCGTTCCCATATCCCACCTCCGGGGATCTTCGCCTCAGGTTGGCTGATCTAGCACGGGTGAAACCCGAGGTCAGCATCACCCCGATTCTCACCATTGACGGCCTCGGCAGTCCTGCCTTTCTTGCCAAGTTCGTGAGCGGCTCCATGAAAGGTGGCCAGGTGCTCTACATCTGGTCGAGGTTCCTTGATCAGTCGTATTCTGATACCATTTACGAAAGCGTCATCAAGTTCATCGCGAACCAGTACACGGCGGCTCCGGCAAGCCTGACAGTTACACTAGTGGACGACAAGGTGGTCCTGAACTGGTCTGCCGGAATCCCTGGCAACCACGCCATCGCCGGGTACGGCATCTACAAGTCCGACACATCTGGCACGTATCCTTCGACTCCCACTGCAACCGTCGATGCGTCCACCTTGACGCGGACAGACACGGCACCTGCCCCCGGCACCAACACCTACTACACCGTGCGTGCTATCGATTCCGGTACTCCTACTCGCACGAGCGGTTCATCTCCGGAGGCCAGTGTCATCATGGCATTCCGCATCACTGCCCCTTCGACCGCTCACGGGACTCTCGGCGTCCCCGACGCCCTCCTGCCACGTGGTACGTCGACAACGGTCGCCGTTCACCCGGCACAGGGTTGGAGACTCTCTGCCCTTCTCGACAACAACGTCGATGTGACCTCAAGCGTGACCTCCGCCGGATACGTTATCACAGATATTCAGACTGACCATGTGCTAACGGCCGCCTTCGCTGCAATTCCAATGTATACGCTGACTCCTACCGCAGGCACTGGGGGCACGATCACCCCTGGTGTCCCACAGACCGTCGTCCAGGGTGGAGGCACAAGCTTCTTGGTTATTCCGGATGCTGGATATGACGTTGCCAGCGTCACCATCGATGGCGTTTCACAGGGAGCAATCTCATCCTACACGTTCACCAACGTGACCTCGAATCATACGATCAGCGCAAGATTCGAGAAGAAGCAAACCGTTCTTGTCCTTCAGATAGGGAACTCAGTGTTCACCGTGAATGACAGTCCGATGACACTGGATTCTCGTCCTATCATCAAGAACGGACGTACCCTTGTTCCGATCCGTGCCATCATCGAAGCACTGGGAGGAACTGTTGACTGGGACGGAACCGCCAGGAAGGCGACTGTGGATCTTGGAAGTACGTCTCTCGAACTCTGGATTGGGAAGAACACTGCGACCGTCAACGGTACAGACACTCCCATCGACTCGACGAACGCAAAGGTGTTCCTTGAGATCATCAATAGCAGGACCATGCTGCCGCTGAGGTTTGTCACCGAGAATCTCGGTGCAACGGTCAGTTGGGAACAGAGCACGCAAACCATAACGATCACGTACCAGCCATAGAAGCCTGTCTGCGGATACAGAGAATCGGGGCCACGCATTATCGTGCAGCCCCGATTCATGTCTGCAGGGTTTCACTCCAGATAAGAGTGCGACCCCTCCGAAGAGGATATCGACACCACCAACAAGATCGTGCAGGCCCTTAAGTACGTTGGCGTCCGTGTCTTGGACCACATCATCATTGGCCGTGCCCGGCAGGACGAGGTCAGCTTCGCAAGGGCAGGGACAGTTAAAGGCCTGGCGGCGGTCTCGGTTTGCAGGATGCCATTGGGGTGAGGCGTCTCCGTCTTAATCCATTCTTATATCGTGCTGGTACAATGACATGTATGAGAGGAGACGCGGATGCACATTCTTGTTGTTGAGGACCAGCAGGACTTTGCCCAGAACATTAGACGGTACCTGGAGACAGAGTCCTACAGCGTCGACCTTGCCTTTGATGGTGAGTCGGGGCTGCGCCAGGGACTGACCGAGGAGTATGCACTCGTCGTTCTCGACCTCAACCTGCCACGCATGGACGGTCTGGAGGTCTGCCGGCAGCTTCGGAAAGCCGGGCGGAGCATGCCCATTCTCATGTTGACAGCGCGAGTCGGCCACCAGAACGCCGTGGCCGGTTTGGACAGCGGGGCCGACGATTACCTCACCAAGCCGTTCGACCTTGAAGAGCTGCTTGCCCGCATGCGCGCGCTGCTGCGCCGGGGTGGCGAGAGCCGCAGCCCAATCATCGCTGTCGGCGACGTCACGATCGACACCAACACCCATGAAGTCCGCAAGGACAGCAAGCTGGTGGCACGTGCGCCACGCGAATACGCGCTCCTGGAGTTCCTGGCCCTCAACCGCGGCATCGCCAAGTCGCGCTTGGAGATCATTGAGCTGGTCTGGGGTGAATACGATGAACTCATGTTTTCTCAGACGGTCGACGTCCACGTTGCCTACTTGAGACGCAAGCTTGGCAGGGAGGTCATCGTGACGGTGCCGGGCAAGGGATACATGATGGGAGAACAGCCATGCGGCAGTCACTGAGAGAACTTCATCGCGATCTCGAGGACAGGCTCAACGCAAGGTTCAGTGTGGAACAGCGACTGGCGATGAAGTTTACCCGTCTGGTCTGTGTTTTCGTGCTGGTCAGCGGCGTCATGTTCTCGGTCGCGGACGTTGCATTCTTCGCTTACCGCGTGCGCCGGGACCTGAATGCTCAGATCGACAAGGTGCTAGTAGGCGGCACAGTGGCATCCGATATTGCTGCTGCAGGTTCGGTGATGCCTGCGACAGTGCGGCCTTACATTCGCGTTCTTGCCCCGGATGGCACGGTGCTGTATGCAGGAGACTCGTTTGCAGGAACTGCAAGTGGTCCCGTTGATCCGTTTGCGCCACTTTCCCTCGGCGAAGGCCGGTACCTGGTCGTGACCAGGGCAGTCCGGAGCGATGGCCGCATTGTCGGGTATGTGCAGTTCGCAGGACTAACGGGCCGCTCGCCCCACGAGGCAGCGTGGAAACTGTTGAACCTGCTGATGACGACTCTTATCATGAGCATCCTGGCGTACGTGTTCGGCCTTTCGTTCTCTCGCCACACTCTGCGTCCCATCCACGAGTCGCAGGAGCGCCTGGAGCAGTTCACACAGGATGCCAGCCACGAGCTGCGCACGCCTCTCGCCAGTATTTCGTCATCGCTCGATGTCGCCATGAAGACGGGTGAGTACGAACAGGGCTTCATGGCAGCCAAAGGGCAGGTGAAGTATGCATCACTCCTCGTTGAGCGATTGCTCGAGGTTGCCCAACTGGACCGGGTGAAAGTCGACCTCGGGCCGATCGACATGACGGCGCTGGTGTGTTCCGTGGCAAGTCAGAACGCTGAATCCTGCAAGGAGCATGAGGTGACGATGCGGACGTCGATCGAAGAAGACGTTGTGGTGGAAGGCGACGGACTGCTTCTGCATCAGCTGGTCAGCAACCTCATCGAGAACGCAGTGAAGTTTAATGCGCCCGGAGGGGCGGTAGGAGTAACCCTTACGAACAAGGCGCTCACCGTCAGAAACACTGGTGGTTTCATCAGTCCAGACGATTTGCTCCATGTGTTCGAACCCTTCTACCAGGCGGATACCTCTCATGCGCAGCGTGGTTTTGGATTGGGACTGGCGATTGTGAAGAAAACCGTGGGGCTGCACGGATGGCGACTGAACGCATCCAGTAGTGCCGAAGCGGGTACGGAGTTCGTGGTAGAGTTTACACCCTCCCATGCGCGACGGAGTACACCTTAACCCGCTCTTAGGACACGGCTGTTACCATGGCCGAGAATCAGCAAGCCGGCGGATGCGACGGGCTACACGCTACAGAGACGTAGCGAATGGAGGAACAATGAGCACTAGAACGAGAAGAATCGTGACAGGCGTTGCACTACTGGTGGTGGTTGCCTTGGGACTGACAGGATGTCTCGGGCGAAGGCAGTCGACGGGGATTGTGAGTGGAACAGCCGATGCCGAGTATGTTGTGGCGGCACACGACGTCTCCGCGGGTACGTCTGTCTCAGGGACCGTACACCCTGTGCGGTCAGCGACGCTGATGGTCCAGGTGCAGGGGGAAGTCACAGCTGTCAATGCCTCGGAAGGAGACACCGTCAAGGACGGTGACATTCTTCTGCGTATCGACTCCCGCAGTCAGCAGAACCAGGTTGCCCAGGCAGAGTCCAGGTACCGCGCAGCAGTGTCATCGCGCACCGTGACAGAACTCTCCGGGCTTGCCCAGACGAAGGCACAGCTGCAGAGCGCTCTGGCACAGGCACGTGCTCAGCAGGCATCGGCACAGGCGAACCTCAAGAACTTCATGGACAAGGACACGAGCTCGCTGCAGGTGGCCAACTTGGAGGAACAGGTAGCTCAGGCCGAGGCCAGTCTCCGCAGTGCCCAGAACAACCTGAAGAGCCTTGGGGACTACGACACGTCGACACTCCAGGTGATGATTGCCGATTTCGCCGTCGAGCAGGCACAGCTCAATCTGCAGATGGCCCAGACGCGCCTTGCTGTACTCCAGAGTCGCGATGTGACGTCAACGCAGCTGGCACAGCTGCAGTCACAGGTCACGCAGGCGCAGTCGAGCCTTCGGATTGCAGAACTGCGATTGCAGGAAAGTAGCGAGAACCCGCAGGCGTCGGACGAGTCGATCGCAGTCTTGGAGGAACAGGTCCGTCAGGCGCAGGCGACCCTCGCCGTTGCCCAGTCGAATCTGGACAATGCAGCGTCGGACAGCAAGGCGTCGCAGAGTGACATCGACCTTCAGCGCATGCAGGTACAGTCGTCCGAGGTTTCGTTGTCGAATGCGGAAGCAAACTACAAGGTCGCCGTTGCTGGAGCTGCGCAGAAGAAGCTCCAGGTGGCGTCGGCACAGGAGCAGGTGAAACAGGCTGAAAGCTCGCTCGTCATTGCGAAGAACAACTTGGCGTCGACGCAGAAGGCCAACGGCGCTCGCCCAAACGACCTTGAGACGCTCAAGGCTCAGGTCGAGCAGGCAGACGCTTCCGTAACCCTTGCACAGGCGAACCTCAGTGGATACGCAGACACCGAACGGCGCACGGCCCTGCAGCTGCAGTCCGCACAGGAACAGGAGAACCAGGCGGCTCTGGCTCTCAGTGCACAGAGGCTTCTCCTGGACAACTACGTCCTGAAGGCGCCGTGGGATGGGACCGTGCTGGCTGTCAACATGAGCGTCGGCGACATGGCTACTCCACAGACGAGCCTCGCGAAAGTCGCGCAGACGTCGGCCTGGAACGTCGAAGCATATGTGGACGAGGTCGACATCCTCAACATCAAGCTAGGTCAGGAAGCACGAGTTTCCATCGACCCTTATCCCGATACGGAATTCGCCGGCACAGTCTCCTACCTCGGCAAGACACTAGTGAGGACGCCCGAGGGCCTGAATGCCTACGCTCTGAAGATCCGGCTTACGACGCCGCCAGCCACCCTTGTGGATGGCATGTCCGGCGATGCGACAGTCATTCTGTCGACGGTTAGAAACGTTCTTGCGGTACCGGTCGAGTCTCTCCTCAGTGAGGGTGGCAAAGAGTACGTCATGCTTGTCACGAAGGACGCAGGAGGCAAGGCTGTCACGACGAAGACCGAGGTATCCTTGGGGCTCGAAGGGGATGAGTATGTACAGGTGGTGTCAGGCCTCAAGGCCGGTGACACGATCCTTCGTCAACAGCCGGTGATCAGCCAGACGTCCACATCGTCGGGTCCCCCCTTCATGGGCGGCCAGTAGGGAAGGGTTGCATGGAACTGATCCAGCTTACGGACCTTCGCAAGACCTATACCATCGGCGGCATCACCATTGAGGCCCTGGCCGGTGTTTCCCTGGACATCGGTGAGAAGGAGTTCGTGGCGATCATGGGCCCTTCCGGGTCCGGAAAGTCCACCCTCATGCATATCCTGGGGTGCCTCGACAGCCCGGCGAGCGGGGAATACCTGCTCAAGGGCAAGAACGTCTCCAGCCTGAGGTCAGACGACCTCGCCGCAGTGCGGAACCGTGACATGGGGTTCGTGTTCCAGGCATATAACCTGCTGCCGCAGATGACGGCGCTCGAGAACGTCATGCTTCCACTCTCATATGCGGCAACATCCGTCAAAAATGGCAGACGCAGGGCTGAGGAGCTGATGGAACGAGTCGGCCTGAAGGAACGTACCAGGAACCGCCCCGTTGAGATGTCCGGCGGTGAACAGCAGCGGGTAGCTATCGCCCGCGCTCTCATGATGGACCCGCGTATCCTTCTGGCGGATGAACCCACCGGGAACCTGAACTCCAAAGGTGCCCGTGAGATCCTCGACATCTTCAAAGAACTGCATGAGGAAGGGAAGACCATCATTTACGTTACACATGATGACAATATCGGCGCGCAGGCAGAACGGGTGATCCGTATCCGGGACGGCCTCGTCGTGGCTGACGAAGGGGACTGACATGGACGTCAGAGACAGCTTCAAGAATGCCACACGGGCGATTATGGCCGCAAAGATGCGCTCGTTCCTTACCATGCTGGGCATCATCATCGGCATCGCAGCAGTCATCCTGTTGATGGCTATGGGAGAAGGTTCAAAGCAGGACATTCTGGCGCAGATCCAGGGGTCCGGATCGGGCAATCTCTATCTGACGCCGGGAGCTCAATCCAGCATTCTCTCGGGACGGAATGCAGGTACGCGTGCCGCCGGTGCAAAGATCACCATGGACGACCTCAAGGCGATCGAAGC
>JBAQYC010000317.1:0-2504 GCA_049299835.1 Candidatus Cryosericum sp.
GCGGACTTCAGTACTTCGATGTCGAATCCGACTCCGGTGATCGTGGCTCCATTAAACTCATCGCTGAGCCGGGCGATATTTGCCGAATTGCGATCCACTATCGCCACGTCATGTCCCTCTTCGGAAAGCTTCGTGGCGAGCTGAGCACCAAGGCGCCCACAACCAACGATAACAATATACATGCTAGACATCTCCTCGTAGTCCCTCGGGGGACCCTTCACAAACGGATGAGTATATGCAATCCCCTGTGCACGTCAAGGCGCCTGTCCTCCTTATTTGGACACTCCCTTCGGGTCATCGAAACGGCCGGTATGCAGGCTATGGCGGTGTTGCAGGTCCGGCGCAACCGTGCTACCATGAGCCGCGGATATTTGCCACGGTGAGGAGACAGCATGCAGGAACGGGTCGAGAACCAAGCCATCAAGACCAGTCCACGAGGAAGCCGCCCGCGAAGTCTGCGAGCCGCATCTCCGGGCGTCTGGGGTCAGTCGGGCGCTGTCATGGCATTCTATCACAGCGGAGCACTGGCCGACATCGTGATCATTCTGGGGATCCTCGGCGTTTTCTACGGCATAACCCAGGTCGGTCGCGAGTGGACAGGCATCTTAAGGCCGACAGTGCTGATCGATCTCTCGTTCCGAGCGCTGCCACGGTATACGTTCTTCTCTCTCGTCCGGGGTTTGGCTGCCTACTGCATCTCCTTCCTCTTCACAATTATATACGGTTACTGGGCAGCCAAAGACCGGCTGGCCGAGAGACTCCTTGTCCCCATCCTGGACATACTGCAGAGCATCCCGGTTCTGGGCTTCATGCCAGGCGTTGTGCTGGCACTCGTTTCTCTCTTCCCGACCAGTAACGTCGGACTGGAACTTGCTGCGGTGCTCATGATCTTTACGGGGCAGGCATGGAACATGACGTTCAGTTTCTACAACTCTCTCAAATCCGTACCACAGTATCTCCAGGAGGCCGGCACCATCTATCGGTTCAACTGGTGGCAGCGTCTCACGCAGATCGAAATGCCCTACAGCGCCGTCGGCCTGATCTGGAACAGTATGATGAGCATGGCCGGCGGATGGTTCTTCCTCATGGTTACCGAGGCATTCCAACTGGGCAACAGGGACTTCAGACTACCCGGCATCGGGTCCTACATGTCGTTCGCCGTGGAAAAGGGCAATGTGCCGGCCATGGCTGCAGCGGTCGCCGCCATGATCCTGATGATCGTTGCGCTGGACCAGCTGCTGTGGCGGCCGATGGTTGTCTGGGCACAGAAGTTCCGTATCGAGGACACGAGCGACGAAGAGACAATGAACTCATGGTTCCTGGACCTCCTCCACCACTCTCATATCCTGCGCTGGACCGGCGCTGCAGGTTCTTCAGTCGGCCGCGCATTCGGCAGTCTGACGTCTCGACTCTTCCTGCGCACGCCTCACACCGCCCCGGTCAATGCTCCAGTGGCTTCTCCTTCCAGACAGCATGGAGTACCGAATCGGCTATCGTTCTCCATAGTCTTCTCCCGGATCATGTTCTTCCTTCTGGCAGCCGCCATGACCTTCGCCCTTGCCCAGATCGTCCGCCTCCTTATATCCGTTCGCATCGGTGAATGGCTGCGCCTGTTGAAAAGTGACCTCCTGACTCTGGCACGCGTGACTGCAGCCATTACTCTGGGGACACTGTGGGCCGTACCCGTTGGCCTGCGCATCGGACTCTCGCCAAAATTGTCGAGGATCATGCAGCCTGTCGTCCAGGTCGCGGCGTCGTTCCCGGCGCCAATGCTGTTTCCCGCCGTGATCCTCGTGCTGAGCCTGCTCAGAGTCAGCATAGGCTTCGGCAGTGTCGTACTCATGCTGCTCGGCACTCAATGGTACATCCTGTTCAATGTCATTGCAGGCGCGCAGGCCATTCCCTCCGATCTCAAAGAGGCGGCTGCCAGCTACCGTGTTACAGGCAGGCAACGCTTCTGGTCGCTGTACCTTCCAGCCATATTCCCCTATCTCGTGACAGGTTGGGTGACAGCGACTGGTGGAGCATGGAACGCCAGCATTGTCGCCGAGATCGTGACATTCCGTGGTGCGACCCTCAGGGCGCAAGGGATCGGATCTGTCATCAGTGAGGCCGCATTTGGCGCCAACTTTGCCGAACTGGCCGCCGCGATCCTCATCATGTCGCTAACCGTCGTACTGGTCAACCGATTTGTATGGCGCAGACTGTACGCCGTAGCCAGCACACAGTATAGCCTTAGCAAATAGAGGGGGCCCCATGGAAGACTCTGTGCAGCAGCTTGTCCTGCTTTCCAGCGAGAACGTTACTCAGCGTTTCCCGATGCCCAACGGAAAGATGTTGACCGTTTTGGACAACATCAGTATGGACATCCGTAAGGGAGAGATCATCTGCCTCATCGGCCCTTCGGGTTGTGGCAAGTCGACATTTCTGCGCATCCTGGCCGGACTCATGCAGCCTACGAGTGGCAAGGTGTTTGCCCGCGGCAAGGAAATGACGGGCCTGAC
>JBAQYC010000318.1:0-2805 GCA_049299835.1 Candidatus Cryosericum sp.
GGGAACAGGGACCGCTCTCACGCTGGGGTCTCTCTTCGTGGGAGCCATTTTGGGTCTGCTGATGTTCCTCAATCGTCGCGACATCTGGGGCATCAAGCGCTGCGTACGTGTGTTTTCCTCCATATTCGGCATCGGCTGCATCGTCGGCCTCCTGTTCGCTCACCAGCTCATCCCGATGATGGTCGCGTTTCTGTTGATCGGCGTCGGCTTCGCCGGCGGTATGTACCTGATTCCACTGATGAACGGCGATGTCATCGACGCAGACGAACATGCAACAGGGCTGCGGCGTGAAGGCATGTATGCCGGCGTCAACAGTTTCGTCACGAAGCCTGCCATGAGCCTGGCACAAGCTGTTTTCCTCGCGTTCCTGTCGCGCGCAGGCTATGATCAGTCATTAGGAAAGGGCATGCAAAGCGCCTCCGCTGAAGCCGGCATCGTACGAGCATGGTTCCTCGTTCCCGCGATCCTGCTGCTCGTATGTGCAGTCATCCTCCAATGGTATCCCCTTGACGGCGCCAGTTGGGAACAGATCAAGACCCACCTCGCCGTCGTGCACCGGGAAAAGGAGAGGAACTACCTGTTCGAACGTGGCCTGAAGTAGAGAAGTCGGAATTCTCCTGGCATATGCTCACTAATTGTCGGCACGTTCCTGAAAGGCGCTAGAGTGATTGCCGGGGCGAACGTGACAGGCGATTCTGCACTATACTCTTCTCGTGAGTCTCTGCCCCGCCAGAACTGGGAACCAAAGGAGCATTGCTATGCTTAGCCGAGAAAAACAAATGCGTTTGTGGACCTACCTTCTTGACCCGCCAGTGCTTGCCATGCTGACATTCATCTTCTTCTATCTCATGAAACCAGCCGAGAGAAACCTCGGCGCATGCCTGACAGGAGTCGTCTGCCTTGGTCTCGTGCCACTCAGCGCCTGGTTTCACATGGTGCGTCATCCAGCCGACTTCGCCGGCGAACGAAAGGTCGGCTTCGTGCTCAGTGTTGCCGGCTACGTTGCAGGGACCCTGATTATGCTTATCTTCTTCCACAAGTCACGCCTGAACGTGGCACTCATGCTTTCGTACCTGTTCACAGTAATAGGGCTTTCAGTCGTGAACCTCATGCACTACAAAGCCTCAGGGCATGGAGCGGGAGCTGCCGGTCCAGCGACGGCGCTTACCATCATGTATGGCTGGCTGGGTGCAGTCTCCTGTCTGTTGCTCGTCCTTGTCGCCGTGGCCAAGATCAACATCAAGGAACACACGCTCGGTCAACTGTGCACCGGAGCAGGTCTCTCGATCGCTTCCACTCTGGTCGCTTTCGTGGTAACCGGCATCCTGCACTTCTAGATCCGCACTCCTGCAGGATCGAGTTCTATCCGCGATGGGTTGATACCGGACAAAAGGAGAGGAAGATGAACTACGACTTCGAACACGGGCTTGAACGGCACAACACGGGTTGCGTCAAGTGGGATCAAAGCTGTACGGTCTTTGGGAGTGAGGACGTCCTTCCGATGTGGGTGGCAGACATGGACTTCCCCATACCAAAACCGGTCACTGAAGCCCTCCTACGACGCGCGCAGCACGAGTGCTACGGCTACTCATGCCCAAGTCCGTCCGTGCTGGAGGCCATTACGCAGCGCCTGTGGCGCAAGTATCAGTGGAAGGTCGACCCTGAGTGGCTGCTGTTCACGCCCGGTGTCGTGCCCGCGCTGCACGCCGCCGTACGCGCGTTCACGAGCCCAGGGGACGAAGTCGTGATCCAGAGTCCGGTCTACTACCCTTTCTGGTCAGCGATCCGTGAGAACGGCTGTCAGGTCGCCAACAACGAACTTCAGTTGAACGGCCAGCGATATGTGATGGACCTCGACGGTCTGAGAGACATCTTTCAGCCGCATATGGCCGGCATGTCGCCGTGCCCGTCACGAGCAAAGATGATTGTCCTGTGCAGTCCGCACAATCCCGTCGGCCGTGTCTGGTCAAGAGATGAGCTGGCAGCCGTCGGCGAGATCGCCCTGGCCAACGATGCGATCGTCGTATCGGACGAAATACACTGCGAACTGCTGCTGAATGGTTCGCGCCACGTCCCGTTTGCCTCTCTCAGTCCCGAGCTGGAGCAAAACAGTATCGTGTGCATGGCGCCGTCAAAGACGTTCAATCTTGCCGGACTGGCCACCAGCTTCATCGTCGTTCCCAACCCCCGGATGCGCGCAGCGATGCAACGACGCATCAGTGGAGCCGTGGGTAGTGTCACGCCATTTGGATACACTGCGCTCGAGACTTCATTCCGCGAGGGTGACGACTGGCTCACCCAGCTGCTGCACTACATCGAAGGCAACGTGACGTATGTCCGGCTGTTCGTCCAGGACCATATGCCACAGATCAAGGTCATGCCCATCGAGGGAACGTACCTGATGTGGCTGGACTTCCGCGCGCTTGGCATGGACGTCCACCAGCTCTCGGACTTCCTCCGCAAGAAGGCCAAAGTCGGTCTGGACGAAGGATATGTCTTTGGACCTGGGGGTGAGGGCTTCGCCCGTATGAACATCGCATGCCCGCGCTCGACTGTACAGGAAGGCCTGACCCGCATCGCTGCCGCTCTGCAAATGCTGGAGCAGCGCTGATGCATTCACCTGGACTCGAAAACGACGAGCTCGACTGTACGACGGTCATCGTCGGCCGATCCGCATCGAAGTCGGGTTCTCTTGTCGTCGGCCACAACGAGGATGACGCGCACCGGCTGGTCGTGCGTCACCACATCGTCAAGGCGGGCGAACATCCAGCGGCCACACGGCTCAGAGACGGGACACTGCTGTAC
>JBAQYC010000319.1:0-2537 GCA_049299835.1 Candidatus Cryosericum sp.
ACTTTATTCTGCCGGGCGGCAGCATCGAGCTGGTCGAAGTCGTTTTCCACACAACTATCCCCGCGACCACGATAGCCGGTGTCGAGGCGCTGGACGATTTCAAGGTTATCTCGCTCACACGCGGTGGAACGACAACGTTCCCCAAGGGGAACGACGTTCTGGCCGAAGGCGATCAATTGCTGGTCGCACTCCACGTATCGGACCTTCCAAAGGTCAGTACGATCTTCCATCTGGACGAGAGATAGAGCTATGTACATCATTATTGCGGGTGGAGGAAAGGTCGGGTCGTATCTTGCCCATTTGCTCGTCGGCAAGGGGCATGACGTTGCTGTTATCGAGCAGGATGCCGGGGCTTGTGAGGCCCTGTCCGAATGGGGAAAGGCGCTGGTCATCAACGGCGACTGCTGTGATCTGGGTGCTCTCATCGACGCGGGGATCGAGAAGACGGATCGTTTCGCAGCTGTTACCGGCGATGATGCGAACAACCTGGTTGCGTGTCAGCTTGCCAAGGTCCGCTTCAATGTCCCGCTTACGACGGCCCGTATCAATGATCCGCGCAACGAGGACATCTTCCACAAGTTCGGTGTCGACTTCGCCCTGAACTCCACGAACATCCTGGCGACGGTCATCGAAGAGGGCATCATCGTCAATGATCTGATTCCTCTGGTGTCAATTGCGAAGGGCAAGGCGACGCTCGTCGAGCTGAAGGTGGCTGATGGCTCCGTGGCTGCAGGCAAGACCCTGAAGGAGTTGTCGTGGCCCCGTGGCTGTATCGTCGCGTCTGTGGTCCATGACGGCAACGTGATCTTCCCTCGTGGCGCAACGGTGCTCAATGCGGGCGACGTTGTCGTTGGTCTCGTGGCGCCCGAGGCCGAACAGCAGTTCAGGCAAGTGTTCCATCAGGCATAACTGCCATGACTCTCAGTAGGCGCGTGAGTCGCACGACATCTCGCCGCAATGAACTCCTGGGAATGCTCACTGAGGTCATGTTCACCTGCGCTCTCATAGGAACGGCGTATGTGATCTCCTGGCTATTTTTCCTAGGGCGCTAGCGCATGATCCGCAGGGTCTGGAGAGAGGACTTCCGCATCATCGGCTACTACACCGGCCTCGTGACGATCGGTGTCGGTCTGCTGATGATCATACCGATGGTGACCAGCCTGGTGTTCCGTGAGTGGGCATCCGCCCTGGATTTTGCAATCTCTGTCGTGCTCACGCTGCTCGTCGGGTATACCCTGGCCCTGATCTCCCGCACGAAGAACACGCCGGGACTCACACATGCCATGGTCATTGCCGCGGGATCATGGCTGATTGCCATGGTGCTCTCCGGCGTTCCGTACATGCTGAGCGGGCATATGAAGTCGTTTCTCGATGCGTGTTTCGACACCATGAGCGGCTATACGACGACGGGCATGTTCCTCATGCAGGATATCGACCATATTTCGCAGGGCCTCAACATGTGGCGGCACGTTCTCACCTACGTTGGCGGCCAGGGCATCGTTGTCCTTGCCTTGACGTTCCTGATAGGGTCGAGCGGCGGCGCCTTCAAGATCATGGTCGGTGAGGGCAAGGAAGAGAAGCTCGAGCCCAACGTCCGACACATCGCTGTGCTCATTTGGCGCATCTCGCTCATCTATCTGTGCATCGGAACGGTTTCGCTCGGTCTCATTGCGATGGCGAACGGCATCAAGCCGTATCTCGCCTTCTTCCATGGTGCCTACATCTTCATGTCGGCCTGGAGCACCGGGGGCTTTGCACCGTATAGTCAGAACATGCTGTACTATCACAGCGCCGCCATGGAGATCGTGAGCATGATCTTCTTCATCCTGGGGTCGTTCAACTTCGCCTTGCACTACGCTGTTTGGAGAGGCAACCGCAGGGAGATCCTGCGGAACATAGAGATCGTCTCGTTCACCATCACGGTACTGACGACCTTCTCGATCGTGTGCCTTGCCCTCATTCAGCGCGGCGTCTACCCGAATGCGATCTCGTTGTTCCGGCGGGGCTTCTTCCAGCTGATATCTGGTCACACGACGACCGGACAGTCCAACATCTACGCGCGGACGTTTGTGCGTGAGTGGGGTCCCCTGGGCATGCTGGCGACGACGATTGCCATGGCCATTGGTGCGAGCGCCGCTTCGACCGGCGGCGGATTCAAGGGGTTGCGTGTAGGTATCATCGTCAAGGGCACCATCAATGATATTAGGAAGCTCCTGTCCCCGGAGCGTGCCGTCGTCACGGGACACTACCATCACCTGCACGACAACACGCTTGCTGACAATGTGGTCAAGAGCGCCGCAATAGTGGTTGTCCTCTATGTGCTCATCTACGTTGTTGGCGCGGTCGTCGGCATGGCGTACGGATATCCCATGGCAGACGCGTTGTTTGAGTCCGTTTCAGCCGGCAGCAACACAGGGTTGTCCTGCGGTATCACACAGGCAAGCATGCCTACGCTGCTCAAGGTCATCTACATCCTGGAGATGTGGATGGGACGCCTGGAGTTCCTGTCGGTGTTCACCCTGTTCGGGTTCATCGCC
>JBAQYC010000320.1:0-6526 GCA_049299835.1 Candidatus Cryosericum sp.
CCGGATAACCGGGGAGCTTTCCGTTTCTCACATGTACAGGACGGACTCAGTCGCCGTAGTCGTCTTCCTCTCGTCCAGAGCGCTTCCGCTCCTTGAAATCAAGCAGTCTCTTGCGGATACGCAGCGACTTGGGCGTGACCTCAAGCAGCTCATCCTCGTTGATGTAGTCGAGAAACTGGTCGAGGGCGAACTGAATCGGCGGATCGATCTTCGTGGAGATCTCCGACGTGGAGGACCGCATGTTGCTGAGGTGCTTCTCCTTCGTTGGGTTAACCTTGAGGTCGTGGTCACGCTGGGTCTCACCGACGATCTGGCCGGCATAGACTTTTTCAGCAGGCGCGACGAACAGCTTGCCACGGTCCTGGATGCGTGCGATAGAATAAGCCGAGACGGCACCCGTGTGGTCTGATACCAGGACACCGTTCCTGCGTCCACCAATCTTGCCGGCCCACTCCAGGTATCCCAGATACGTATGCGTCATAACGCCGTTGCCTTTGGTCGAACTCAGAAATTCCGACCGGAAGCCAAACAGGCCGCGAAGTGGAATCGTGTAGCTCAGGCGGACGTACGCCCCCTTGAGGTCAAGCATCTTCTGCATGGTTCCGCGCCGTTCGCCCAGCATGTTGATGACCGTTCCCTGGTACTCCTTGGGAACGTCGAGGACGAGGGTCTCGTACGGTTCCAGGACCTTGCCGCCCTCTTTCTCGGTGATGACCTGCGGCATCGAGACCTGGAACTCGTAGCCCTCGCGGCGCATCTGTTCGATGAGGATCGCCAGCTGGAGTTCCCCTCGTCCGGCAACGGTGAACCGGTCGGGAAGATCACCCCAGTCGACGGCGATGGAAACGTTGGTGCGCAGCTCCTTCTCGATACGCTCGCGGAGCTTGTTGGAGGTCACGAACTTCCCCTCAGTCCCCCCGAACGGACTGTCGTTGACCATGAACATCATCGAAACTGTCGGAGGCTCGATGGTCAGCATGTTCAACTTCACCGGACGTTCCGGGTCGGCGACCGAATCTCCGATCGTGATGGCAGGTATCCCTGCGAATGCGAAGATCTCGCCCGCCTCGACACTGGGAACTTCCTTGCGTTCCAGCGCCTCGAAGATGAAAAGCTTGAGGATCTGGCCCATGTATTCGTTGTCGCCGGAGAACACCTTGACCTTGTCGCCGGTCTTCAACTGCCCCCCGAACATGCGACCGATACCGATGCGCCCGATGTAATCATCGTGTGTGATATTCGTGACCAGGACGGACAGCGGGCTTTCAGGGTCGTACTCCGGAGCAGGGACCTTCCTGAGCATCAGCTGGAACAGCGGCGTCAGGTCCTGTGGCGGATCGTTGAGATCCATGGTGGCTTTGCCGTCGCGGCCCGAAGCATAGACGACCGGGAAATCCAGCTGCTCCTCGCTTGCATCGAGTTCAACAAACAGGTCGAAGGTCTCGTTGATGACTTCCTGGATGCGAGCATCCTGCCGGTCGATCTTGTTGATGACCACGATCGGCCTGAGATTAAGCTCAAGAGCCTTCTTCAGCACGAATCGCGTCTGCGGCATGGGGCCTTCGGACGAGTCGACCAGCAGAAGGACTCCATCCACCATCCTCAGGACGCGTTCCACTTCGCCGCCGAAGTCTGAGTGGCCGGGCGTGTCGACGATGTTGATCTTGACGCCTTTCCACACCAGCGACATGTTCTTGGAGATAATGGTGATGCCGCGTTCCCGCTCGAGATCACCTGAGTCGAGGATACAGTCGCCCATCTGGTCGATATTGCGGAACAGCTTGCACTGCCGCATCATCGCATCGACCAGCGTCGTCTTTCCGTGGTCGACGTGTGCAATGATAGCTATATTGCGGAGATCGTTTCTACGCACTGAAGCACTCCCTTCAAACAAGCATGGCTGGAGACCGACTTTGGCCTCAAACTATTATTATACCCTTGTTTTCAGGCGTTCAATGCACCGAGTGCGATGGAATAGAACTTGGAATCTTCGGAGTCTCCCCTGCTGGTCAGGATGCAGGGCGCTGTCGTGCCCGTGACCATAGCGGCAGCCTCTGCCTTTCCGAACCAGATCATGGCCTTGTACAACACGTTGCCGGTGTCGATGTCAGGAACGATCAGGACGTCCGCATCGCCACGGATCCGACCCTTGAAGTCTTTGATTTCAGCAACTTCAGGAAAGAGAGCCAGATCAATGGAGATCGGTCCTTCAGCGACAATGTTGCCAAACTGCTTCCGCAGTGCCATTTCGGTGAGAATCGCAGCCTCCTGGCTGCTTGTGAACTTCAGAACGTTCTCACTGGCGGACAGGAACGCAACCTTCGGTACTTCGACACAAAGGCTTCGTGCAACGCGGATGGCGTATGTCGTGATGTCGATCTTCTGCTGCAGCGTTGGCTCCGGTATAACGGCCCCGTCCGACAGCACGAGCAGCCGGGGATAGCCCGGAAGGTCGAACACGGCAACGTGCGACAGTAAGCCACCCTCCGGTAAAAGCCCCGCCTCCTTGTCCAGAATGCCCCGCATATAGTTGTCCGTGTGAGCCAGCCCCTTCATCAGCATATCTGCGCCATGCTCGCGCACCAGTTTGACCGCCGCTCTCACGGCTGGCATTTCACCCTGGACATCCATGATCTCGAAGAGACCGATGTCGACACCACATTCACCCGCGACCCGGGTGATCTTCGCTTTGCTGCCGACGACCACAACGTCGACACTGCCCTCGGTTACGGCTCTTGCTGCCGCTTGCAGCGTGTGTGCGTCCTCGCCGTAGGCTATTGCCATGCGCTTACGCGTCAAACCCTTTACTGCTGCAGGAATATCTGCCAGACGTGTCATTGGGGTCATGACCGCCTCCTAATAACAGGACACGATGCCGAGCGCTACCGACATCAGCTTGGTGCGTCCGTCATCCGCCCGCGATGGTACCAGCACCGGTTTTGACGTGCCGACCGTCACGTGAGCCGACGTGAAGCCCGCAAAGTAGGTCATGGACTTCCCAAGCAGGTTGCCTCCCTCGATATCGGGAACGATCAGAATATCTGCATTGCCCACGACGGGACCACTGAGTCCCTTTATTGTCGCCGCGCGCTCGGAAATAGCATTGTCCAGCGCCAGGGGACCATCCACCACGCATCCCTTGATCTGTCCGCGTTCCCACATCCGTGCGATGATCGCCGCATCCTGCGTGCACGGCATCTTGTCCGTGACCGTCTCGACCGCCGCGAGGACCGCCACCTTCGGATTCTCATAGCCAAGTTTGTGATACACGTTCACGGTGTTCTTGATGGCTTCGACTTTCTCTTCCAGTGTCGGAGCGACCAGGATACCGCCATCCACGACAGCGATCAGCGAATGTCGGACACGGGTATCCTCGTAGAGAGAACATTCTGACAACACTTTGCTGACGCGTATGCCGTTTTCCTTGTCCAGCGCGGCATGCAAAAGCTGGGCCGTCTGAGCGCCACCCTTGAGAATGACGTCCACCTTGTCGTCATGGGCAAGTGCAACCGCTCTTGAACACGCTTCGACGGGATTGCCCGCGTCGACGATCTCAAATTGGGAAACGTCTGCTCCAGCCTTTGTGAGCAACTCTCGAATCTTCTCAGGGATCCCCACAAGGACCGGCGCGCCGATACCGGCTTCATACGCCAGCAGGGCGGCATGCATGGAGACTTCCTCAGGGAAGACGACCGCGAGCCTCTTGCGTCCCCTCTTCTTCGCTTCCTCCAGTAACTCGTCAAACGTCCTGATCTCCATGGGTCCCCTCCCTATTCGTAGACTCTTTCGATCTCGACACCCTGCTTCAGGCGCAGATACGCCTCGTTGAGGGCCTCCAGTTCGTTCTCGCCCGGCACGATTTCGACCGGTGCGATGAAGCCGACCCTGTCCGTGACCCATTTCATGACGGCTTCGTTGTATGCCAGTCCTCCGGTCAGCACGATAACGTCGACGTCGCCCTCCAGCACAGTCGCCATAGCGCCAATTTCCTTGGCGATCTGATACGCCATGCCTTCGAGAATGAGCGCCGCCTCGGCATCTCCGTCATCAACACGGCGCTGAGCCTCCCGTGCATCGTTCGTCCCGAGATAGGACACAAGGCCGCCCGTGTGAGTCAACCGTCTGACGATCTCCGCCTCGGTCTCGCCATCCCGGAAGCACAGGCGCACGAGGGCAACTGCGGGGACCCCGCCTGCCCGTTCCGGCGAAAACGGTCCCTGTTCGTTTGCATTGTTGACATCAACGATGCGCCCGCGGCGGAGTGGCGCAATTGAAATCCCGCCGCCCAGATGGGCAACGATCATGTTCATCGCTTCCAATGTGGTTCCATGAGCCTTAGCGACATTATATGCAACCCGTCTGATATTCAGCGCGTGTACCAATGATCGTCGAGGCAGCTCCTTCAGGCCGGAGATGCGCGCAACGTCCTCGAATTCATCGACCGAGACGGGATCGGCAATGTAGCACTGCACCGATGTCCCCTGGACAATCCGGTCCGCGATCAGCGCTCCCAGATTGGAAGCATGCTCTGTAATGCGTGCTTCCGCGCAGTCCTGAAGCATGCGCTCGTTCACCCGGTAAATGCCTGCTGCCAGGGGATGGAGAGTGCCACCGCGCGCCATGACGGCTCCGAGCTGCGCCACGTCAGCATCATGCCGCATGAGAAAGTCCTGGACTGTCCGAACCCGCATATCAAGCTGATCGACCATGCGGGGAAAGGCCGAGAGTTCACCTGCCGAATGATTCAGAGACTCCTGCACGACGAGGTTCTCTCCTTCGTACAGCGCGACCTTCGTAGATGTGGAGCCAGGATTGATTGCCAGGATCATGGGAATGACCTCCTTGACAGGTAGTCAGGAACCAAGCAGTTCACGTGCATTGGCAAGGGCGACATCCGACACCTGATCGCCCGACACCATGCGCGCCAGTTCGCGGACGCGCTCCTCGCCTGTGACACGGTGCACCTCCACGGTGGTGGCATCCTCGCTCTGCTCCTTGGAGATGACGAGGTGTGTCCCGGCCCTGGCCGCAATTGTGGGCAGATGAGTGATGACGATGACCTGGCGATGCACCCCGAGGCAGGCCAGCTTGCCGGCAACCGCAAGCCCCGTTTCGCCGCCGATGCCTGCATCTACCTCGTCGAACACCATCGTGGGGATCTGGTCGGTTTCCGCGAATACCGTCTTGAGAGCGAGCATGATGCGCGAAAGCTCTCCTCCGGATGCGATCTCCCGAAGAGGACGCAGCCCTTCCCCCGGATTGGGGGCAATAAGGAACTCGACCACATCCAGCCCTGTCTCCGATGCCTTGAAACGTTCATCGCCCACCGAGATTCCCTGTTCGTCGACACTCTGCTCGATGGAACAGACGAACCGCGCGTTGGACATAGCCAGCTCGGCAAGCTGTTCCTCGACTTTGTGTGCAAGAACAGGTCCACCCTGCTTGCGTTTCGCCGTCAGAGAGGCCCCGATGGTTGACAACTCTGACTCCAGATGGGCTATGTGGTTACGCATGCCGGCCTCGTCACCTGCTCGCTCGTGCCGCTCATGCAGCTTGCCATCGATCTCTGCCTGAAGCGCGATCAGGCCCTCGAGGTTCTTGTGATACTTCTCCTCGAGCCTCGCAATGGTGTCCAGGCGCTCGGTCACCTGAACCAGTCGCGCGTCATCCAGCTCAAGCCTGCTGAGGTAGCCTTCTATAGCTGATCCGGTTTCCTTCAGGCTTGCCTGCGCCCCTTCCACCAGTAACGCGATCTCGTTCAGCCGGGGATCGATCGAACACAGTGCGTCGATGGTATGGTGCAGTCTGCCGACTTGCCGCACGATCCCTTCGCTGTCCCGGGATTCGTCTCCGACGAGGACGACCGACGCCTGGCCCAACTGCTCCTGCAGTTCACGGACATTCTCCAGGAGCCGCTGCTCGGCAATGAGCAGGCTGTCCTCGTCCGCCCTCAGCTGAGCACGTTCGAGCTCTTCCGATGCAAACTCCAGATAAGCGGTCTCGCTGTCCCACTCAGTGCGGCGTGTCTCCATCTGCTCCAGTTCACGGCGTGCGGCACGCAACTCCGCGAGTCTCATACCGAAGAGCTCTTGCGCAGACTGCGCGTCGTGGCCAAGAAAGGAGTCCAGAAGCAGGATGTGGTTCTCCCTCACCAGCAGAGACTGTGGTTCGTGTTGTCCATGGACATCGACCAGGTTCTCACCGAGGAGTCTCAGTGTACTTATGGGCACGATGCGCCCGTTGATGCGATACTTGTGCCTGCCGGTGCGATCCACCTCGCGGGTCGCCACGACGGTGCTGTCATCGTCTGTCACCAGGTCGCCGAGCATATCCCGCAAGGAACACGCGCGCGGGAGTGTAAAGGCCGCATCCAGCCTAAGGCTGTCGGCACCCACGCTGATGAAATCGCTGGTCAGCTTTCCCCCGAGCACGGCGCTGATAGCTCGTACGAGGATGGACTTGCCTGCGCCTGTCTCGCCCGTGATGACATTCAGGCCATCGTCGAACGACACATGAACTTCATGGG
>JBAQYC010000321.1:0-4884 GCA_049299835.1 Candidatus Cryosericum sp.
ACCCTCGACATCCTGGACCCCGTGTTCGATCGCTTCGGACTTCCGGACACCACACGGTATGTGCTGGTCGACGTTACAGCCACCGCCGAGACAGGGGCACTCCTGCTGGAAGCTCTGGCGATGGGCATACCGGTCGTCACTGCAAACAAGATCCCCCTGGCAGAAACACCCGGCTGGTTCGAGCAGGCACGCGCCGCAAGCCGGCAGGCTCGCACGCCGTTCCGCTATGAGTGCACAGTCGGCGGCTCTCTTCCTGTCATCAGCACGCTTGTCGACCTCATGACGACCGGGGACACCATCCAGCACATCGTCGCCTTGCCCAGCAGTTCGCTGTCGTGCATCCTGGGCGGCTTCAACCGTGGGCTCCCGCTGGAAGCAGCCATCAATGACGCGATGCAGAGAGGATTTGCGGAACCCAATCCACTGACGGACATTGCCGGGCGCGACGCCCTGCGCAAGATCGTCATCCTGGCCAAGACAATGGGGCTCTCCGCCAGCATCGGCGACGTCGACCAGGACCCCCTGCTCGATCGGAGTTACCCGGACTTCGAAGCCTTCCAGGGCGATGGCATGGCACGCCTCGCTGCCCGGTTGACAGCTGCCCGGCAGCCCGGGATGGTCACATACTACGTCGGCTCGGCCTCGGCTGACGGGACTGTCACACTCGGCCTCCGCAGCTTCCCGCAGGCGTCCATCTGGGGAACGCTGGAACCCTCTGAAAACATCTTTCTGTTCAGCACCAGCCGGTTCGGCGATCTCCCGGTCGTCGTCCGCGGCATCGGCGGAGGTCCTGTCCTGACCGCCTCCGGCGTCCTGGCGGACATCATCAAGGCGGCACAGGGACAGATGTAGGAGAGTCCTAGCCGACACTCATTCCGTGGACCGTGACACTCTCGATGCTCATGGGGACGCCAGCGACGGCCAGGGCACGAGGCAATGCGTCGGCACCACGGATCATCACGGAACCCATCTGATCCGTCAGCCAGAGGTGAACCAGTCGCCCATCCTTCATCGTGATGCGGAAGCCACGTGTCTCAGACTGGGCTCCCAGCAGTGCCGCCCCGGACCCACGTCGGCCGGACAGCACGGCGAGCCAGGATGCCATGATGAGCCACTTCGGCGCGACCTGGATGGCGGGCTGGACCAGAGCCATATCCGCGTACACGCACTCCTCGTATCGCCACGAGGTCACGCGCACGAGGCGGTCCGCCAGTATCATTATCTGAAGGCCGCCAGCGCTGATGCCAACCTGCACGGCCCACAGGCCGAGGAGTCCGATGACCCAGAATACCAGGGTCAGACCCCAGTATTCCGTGACGGCCAGGGCAGAGTTGCTGGTGATCAGGAAGGGCATCGCGACGAACACGACGGTGAGCATGAGCCCCAGGCTATCGCCAAGGACCACCCGCCACCTGTCGTACGCGATGATGTCCTCGCCCCTGCGTGGCCACGGCAGGAGGATATAGAGCAGTACAGCGAGCCCCAGCAGAGGAAAGAACAGACTGCGCAGTGGATACACGAGGCTGTGTGGCGGACCATGCTGGCCTGCGCCCAACGTGAAGTCGCTGCTGCTGAGACGCACGGCGACAGCCCTGAGCCACCTTCCGTCGGGCAGTGCCGCGTAGCGATCTTCCCCATCCGGGAGCCCGATCAGCAGTTCTGGCGAGGGCAAGTCCTTCTGACGCACGTACACGTCGCCCCATTCCCCGACGCGGCGGCCCCATGTCCGGTCTGGAGGGTTCCCCTCTTCTGTCAGGGAAACTTCAGTGGCAAACGCGTCCCATGCAGTCCCGATGGCGGCCGTCGTTTTCCCGGCGGTCATCGACACGATGTAGTCGATGAGGGGCATCGCTTTGAGCACCTTCTGTTCGTCAGTCCACAGTCCATAGACACTGCCCAGGTCCCGCTGTTCCTGTGCGAAATCCACGACCTCGACACGAGCCAGCGGTTCATGTGTCACGACGAACGCGGTCGCGACGGCTGCAAGAACCAGGCATACCGGCACCACGCGACGCCAGATCTCGCGGGTGTTTCCTCTCTGTGCCCTGTTCATCTGACGTATTCCTCCTCGAGAAGTCTCTCTGATTGCATCATGGGGAAATGCCTGGCTACTGCAAGAGATACGGCACTATCTCGTGGTCTGCTCCTGTTCCGGACCGGGATACCGCATGTACTTGCTCCACAGGTCGAAAAGACGCGCGGTAGCCATGGCGTCACCAAGACAGTACTGTGCAATCTTCATGTACTCGCCGGCCGCGTACAAGGCGGCGACGTCATTCCCATGCATCTCGCGCTTAGGCTGATCGACGCCAAGCGCCTTGCACCAGATCTCCAGGGAGAAACGGCGCCGGAACGCCCCAAACCACGTGAACTGGTCCATGAGATCTACGTGCTGGTTGCTGTAACGATTCGGCATGAGGTCGATGGTCGGACGTACGCGATTGGCGGCCGACCGCACGAGGAGGAAGGGGCAGTCGAATCCACGCCCGTTGAACGTGATAACCTGCTTCGCCCTGCCGGCTGCTTCCCAGAAACGTATCAGGAGCTCCTTCTCAGTGCACGGAGCAAACACGGCCTTCTCCTCGCGGACGGTCTCCACGCCGCCGTTCGGTGCCTGGAAACAGATCGCAGCATGGTCCTGTTCCGGCGAATACATCGCAATGCACGCGATCTGTGCCGTGACGGGGAACAGACTCAGTGACGCCTGAACATCCTGTCGCTCCTCGTCGGTCCTTGCCGAATGCAGCAGTGACTCCTGGATGCCCGGGTCCAGCGACTCCCAGGTCGTTCCAACCGTCTCAATGTCGAAAACCAGTCGCTCCATGTCTACTCCCGTCGCGCCGAGAAGCGTGTGAGCGGCGACATCCGGTCCACCCGGACGATACTCCGTGCGTCACCACCATAGATGCTGTCCAGAAACACCAGTTCGGCCTCGAGTTCGTCCGCCAGGACCGTGACGTGCCAAGCCTTGGGATCTCCTCCTGTACCAGTACTCCAGCGGTATCCCCGCATCTTCAGGGCATCTTTGGCATCAAAGGGAGCAGAGACGGCCCAGATGTGGGCGTCGTTGGCCATGGCATGGTCGAGGAGTGGTTTCAAGGCAGGCCGACCCGACAGGGGTAGTGGGCTCGCCAGGATGTGCAGGAGGGCACGGCAGTCGTTCTCGGCACGATGAGCATCATAGAAGAAACCCTGAAAGAGCGCGATAAGTTCCTGCTTCTGGGTCGCGATGCCCTCGTCACGCCAGTGCACCTGTGTCATGGAACATCCCCAGGGCTTGGTCGCGAACACGTCCCATTGCTTCTCGACGAATGGACGATCGAACGCCGCATTGTGCGCGATAATGAGGGTAGCCGGAGCAACGAATGCCTCGACTGCGGCTACATCGATCGCGCGCCCACGCACCATATCATCCGTGATGTGCGTCATGGCAGTGATCTCGGCAGGGATGTGGCGTCCGGGGTCCCTCAGCTCATCGAAGGCGTCGACAATGCGGTAGATGCGCCCCGTAGCAGGCGCGTACTCGAACAGAACCATACCCAGCTCGATTACGTCATCCATCTGTGGGTCAAAACCGGTCGTTTCCGTGTCGAGGATCACGCCGAGCTGAGTCGCCTCGCTGTCAGGTTCGGAATATCGCTCCACCAACTGCAGTTTTCGGATGATACGATATTCGCCCGTTTCCTCCAGCGCCTGCGCTATGATATCCCACTGCGTTCGTTCGTCGTCTGCCATTGTTTCCCCCCGAGCACTTTTGTCCAATGCCCCCGAGTATGTTTGTTCAATACGAGGGACGCTTCTGTGGGGTGCTTTCCCCCACCACGTCCTCACCTCTGAGTGACGTTGTTATACCACGATTTCAGCTGAAGGGCTTCCTTGTATGGAGAGTGTTACACTTTGGAACCCCCCGAACATGTTGGTCCAATGCGAGGGGTGCTTCTGTCCCGAAGTGTAACAGGCTCAGTCACACATGGAACAGATCCCCCGGGTCCGATGCCACGTGTCTGGCATGGCGAACCTCGGTCGAGGCAATGCCTTCGTACTGGATGCCATGGGCTTCACACCATTCGCGGGCCGTGACGCCTTGCCGACGATACCATGCGCGCCATCCAGGATACTGCTTGACGACGTCGTTGTAGTTGAGCTGACCCAGACGGATCTCGTCCACGAAGTCGACCGTCTCGAGGACACGGACGACGTCCTGCTGCCAGACGTTGGGTGTCGGATACGGCTCCATGTTCACGAAACAGTGAAACCCGAGGTCGTGTGCGCGGCGCAATCCTGTGATCCTTGCTAGATAGGGAGCCGTGCCCGGTTCATATCTCGTCCTGAAGTCTTCATCGATGGAAACCAGCGTGATGCCGAACTGGTTCTGGCGCGAAAGGTGCAGGGCCTCCTCCGGGATGACCCCCTTCGTCAGCGCGTGCACGGGGATGTCGTAGCTGTTGATGAGGCGCATGAGCTGCAATGTCAGCGTCGTGACTTCTGGATGCTGGTACATGAAGGCGTCAGTCGCAAATGAGAGGTGCACACAGCGCGCCTTGCCACGCAACCGAGGAAGCTCCTTCTGCGCCAGCTGCAGCGCATTGGCGACCAGGCATGGTTGGCACCACTCCTCATATGTGGCCACCTTTCCAAACCGCTGCATCATGAGGAACGCATAACATGGGAAGCGGCAGCCATGTGAACAGCCGACAACATGTGTGGCGGCATATGCGCCGGCACCACCGATGCCGGTACGATAGATCAGCGACTTGCGAGTGACCGTATCCATGCTCACATGGTACTGCTCGTGACGCCGTGGACAAGAGCGACAAGCGTTGCCTCCGTGCGTGTCGAGCCCGGTGACCATCCTTCCGAAGGAGTGTCCAGCAAGATTCGCAG
>JBAQYC010000322.1:0-6300 GCA_049299835.1 Candidatus Cryosericum sp.
ATGTACTTCTGTCCCATCGCGACAACCGAGGCGATGGCCACACGACGCTGTTCTCCCCCACTCAGCTGAAAAGGGGATAACGGCAGAAAACGCTCCGGATCAAGACCGACGATGCCCATTGCCTTGCGAACACTCTCATCGACCTGCTCTTTGCTGAATCCATAGTTGCGGCAGCCAAAGGCTACCTCTTCGAAGATGGTCTCGGCAAAAAACTGGTCCTCGGGATACTGAAACACGATTCCGACTCTGCGGCGGACCTTGGCCAGTACCGCTCGCTCGTTGCAAACGACGTCACCGTCGACAATAACGTCTCCTCGTGTCGAAAACAGAAGCCCGTTCAGGTGCTCAACCAGCGTTGACTTACCCGATCCCGTCCTTCCCACGATGCCCACGAAAGCGCCGTCGTCGATGTGCAGGCTAATCCCTCGGAGCGCGAAATACTCGAAGGGCTCACCGCTGTCGTAGACGTAATCAACGTTCCTCAGTTCAATTGACATGTCGCTCTCGCAAATTCCTCTGGGGTCAGGCATAACGGAAAGTCCGTCCAGCGTTCTTGCATCAGTAACGAAGCCCTGGCACTCAGGGGAAGCACCAGGCCTCCCAGCTCAACGACTCTTCGATTCGAAAAAATACCACGGGGCGAGTCCCATGCGGCAAGAACTCCATCTGCCAACACACCTACGCGCGACGCCACGAGCACTTCGTCCAGAAGATGAGTGACTATGACAATGCCAATCCCAAGCTCACGGTTGAGGTGGAGAACTGTCTGCATGACCTCGCGGCGATTCATCGGATCCAGGAGCGAGGTCGCCTCGTCCAGAATGAGGAATGATGGTTTCATGGCCAGCACTCCGGCAATGGCTACTTTTTGTTTTTGTCCACCAGACAGACGATGTGGAGGATAGTCTCGATACTGCTCCAGCCCCAGTAGACGCAAGGCATCCGCAACACGCTGTACCATTTCCGCATGGGGAAGTTCGAGGTTCTCAAGCCCAAAAGCGATGTCGTCCTCAACGGTCGTTGCAACGAGCTGGTTATCGGGGTTCTGGAAGACCAGACCGACATCAAGCCCTGGACGGACGTCCAAACCTGCATGAACACCACGGTCCGGTAGCAGACGGACACTGCCGGACGTCGGACGCAAAAGCCCGCTTGCAAGGCGGGCTAGTGTACTCTTGCCGGATCCGTTGGGACCGACAATCGCAGAAATTGAGCCATCCGGCAAGTCCAGGTCTATGTCACGAAGGACCTGAACAGCCCCCGTGGAGGTCTCAATTTGATACGAGACCTTGTCGAGGCAAATCATCTACTTCTCTACAAACTCCAGAACCGCCATGTTCGCTGCGTCACCCTTCCGATACCCGGCTTTGATGATGCGCAGGTAGCCCCCCGGGCGCGTGATATAGCGATCCTTGGTCAGCTTGAATGCTTCATCGACCGCTTCTGGCGTCAGAAGGTAGGCGTGCAGCTTGCGCCGCGTCGTCAGATCATCAACCTTTGCAGTCGTAATGAGCTTCTCTACCACACGTTTTACTGATTTTGCACGAGTAATCGTTGTCTCAATGCGACCTTTCTCGATCACTGAGGTCGAGAGATTGCGCAACATCATGCTGCGCAGGCCACTGTATACGCCGAGCTTTTTCAGCTTTCTTCCATGTCTCATAGCAAGGATACTCCTCTCGTCACGTTCGCGCTTGCCACCGGCTGCGCGCTAATCTTCTGGGACGCTGATGCCGACATCTCTCAGGGCTTCGTCAACGCTCTTGCGACCGGCCTCTCCGAAACCGCTGACACTCTCTCCACGATGCTTCAGGTAGTCAGTCACGGTCTCGACGCCCGCCTTCTTGAGAACCTCCGCCCAGCGGCTCTTGATACCATCAACAGTCTCCAGCCCCTTCGACATGACGTCTTCGTTCTCCATCGCTGCCTCCGAGACATTGTCCGCTGAACCCTGTGCCGTCAAACACACAAGCAACTGTCGCGCATGACGATCCACGAGGTCAAGAGCTTCCTTAAGCGCATCGCGGGCCCTGATTGTCGGAAAATGGGTAATCTCGACGATCAGGCGCTCAGAATCAGCCTTCTGCTTGATTCTCACAGGTTCGACAGTGAAATTGGCTGTCCGTACAGGAGAGTAGATGCTGTCGAGCGCAATGGTGTCGACCGTCCCGCTCAGCAATTCATGGTTCTCCTCGTTGCTGACATACCCTACACCCGTCCGCAACAGTACCTGAAGATCGATGACACTGTTGTCTGCGGAGAGTTCTGCAATTTTCAACTCTGGATTAAAAATCTTCACCAGCGAGTTCTTCTCGAAATCTTCGGCCCTCAACATGCCCCTTCCCTGTCGCTTGAGAGAAAGGGTGGCTTCGCTGCCATCAATGATGGAGACCTGGAGATTTCTGATATTGAAAATAAGCTCCTGAAGGTCTTCCTTGACGCCAGGCAGTGAAGTGAACTCATGAAGGGCGCCGTTTACCTTGATTGCCACCGGCGCACTCCCAGGAATCGAAGACAGAAGAGCCCTCCGAAGCGCATTACCCATAGTGGTTCCATACCCATGCTGCAATGGCTCGAAGACGAACTTGCCATATTCGGCGGTTTCTTCAGCAGATGTCAGTCTGATACCTTCAAGCCCTTCTATCATGGCAAGCTCCTACTTCGAGTAGTACTCGATGACAAGACGGGTATTGATGGGAACTCCAATCTGCTCAACCGTTGGAATAGTGAGCACTGTGCCCTCGAACTTGTCAGGGCTGAACGAAAGCCACTGTGGAGTGGCCGGCTTGCTGGCCACAGACTCCTGCACACTGATCATGGACTTTCCAGTATCGGTCAAAGTCACAATGTCTCCCACCCGGACCTGGTATGATGGAATGTCGACGCGATGTCCGTTGACGAACACGTTGCCATGGCATACCATCTGGCGAGCGGATTTACGGCCTGGCTGAATCCCCATCCGAAAAACAACGTTATCGAGACGACGCTCAAGAAGCTCCAGAAGCTTGCCGCCTGTAGGAATAGCTTTCTGGGAGTTAGCTAGGGCGAAATAGCTTCTGAACTGGCGCTCCGCCAGACCATAGGCAAGGCGAAGGCGTTGCTTCTCCTTAAGGTGAAGTTCGTAGTCACTGTCTTTGCGGAATTTCTGGTCGATTCCATGCTGACCCGGCCCCATCTTGCCGCGTTCGATCGCGCACTTGCCGCTCGAGCAGCGAGAACCCTTGAGGAACAACTTCGTATTCAGTGCTCGGCACTTCCGGCACGACGCATCAATGTATCTGGACATAGTCGCCTCCTATACCCTTCTGATCTTGCGCGGCCTGCACCCGTTGTGCGGGATGGGCGTAACGTCCTTGATGGACGAAACGTTGAGGCCGGCAGACTGCAGAGCACGGACAGCGATCTCGCGACCCGAACCAGCGCCCTTCACGAACACATTCACTCTGGACATACCCATGGCGATAGCCTTCTCGGCTGCTTTCTGTGCAGCAACCTGTGCCGCAAACGGGGTTCCCTTCTTGGAACCCTTGAAACCGCTGCTTCCCGACGATCCCCAGCATACAGTGTCGCCTTGAGCATCGGTAATTGTTACAAGCGTGTTGTTGAACGACGAAAAGACATAAGCCTTGCCCTCACCAACAACCCGTTTCTCTTTCTTGCGCTTGACTACTTTCTTCTTGATATCTGCCATAAGATCCCCTTTGCCTATACCTTGGATGCCTTGGAACCGACAGTCTTCTTCGGTCCCTTGCGCGTGCGGGCATTCGTCCTGGTGCGTTGACCGCGAACGGGTAGTCCTCTCTTGTGACGGACACCACGATAGCAGTTGATCTCCATGAGCCTGCGGATATTTGTCGAGACTTCCCGGCGAAGGTCGCCCTCGACAACGAGATTGTCGTTGATGGCCTTCTGGATTGCAAGGATCTCACTCTCCGTCAGGTCTTTGACCTTCTTGTCCTCAGATACTCCTGCAACACTGCAGATCATCTTATAGTTTGACTTGCCGATGCCATAGATGTAGGTCAGCGCGATGCCCACCTTTTTCCCGGCAGCAAGATCGATACCACTAATACGAGCCACTGTTCCTCCTTTACTTGCCCTGGCGCTGCTTGTGCTTCGGATTCTCGCAGATCACCATGAGCGTACCGTTGCGCTTCACAATCTTGCACTTAGCACAGATCTTCTTTACAGACGGTCTCACTTTCATAGGTCGCTACTCCTTTCAACTCTTCGACAACTACAGTCGATAGGTGATACGTGCTTTTGAGAGGTCGTAGGGCGTTATCTCAAGCCTTACCTTATCCCCGGGCAGGATCTTGATGAAGTTGAGCCTCATCTTTCCGCTGATATGGGCCAGCACGATCTTGCCGTTGCCCAGCTTCACACGGAACATTGTCCCCGGGAGCGTCTCCACTATGACGCCCTCTGTCTCTATGACTTCTTTCTTGTTCATGGTTGTGTCAGGATGACGGGGCCCTGGGCCGTGACGGCAATCGTGTGCTCGAAATGAGCACTCTTATTTCCATCAACAGTAACAACCGTCCAATCATCGTTCAGAACGCGGACAGCGCTGCTTCCAGCGTTGACCATGGGTTCGATCGCGATCACCAGTCCCTCCTTGAGAACAATACCCGTACCGGCTCTGCCGTAGTTGGGAACCTCAGGATCCTCATGAAGTTCCTTTCCGACGCCATGCCCGACGTAGTCACGCACGACACTCATGCCCTGGCCTTCAGCCACCTGTTGAACTGCATGGCCGATGTCTCCCAGACGAGCTCCCACATGCACGGCGTCGAGGCCGGCGTACAGGCTCTTTCGGGTCGTTTCAATAAGGTTCTGGTCTCGGGGTGCAACAGATCCACAGGCGACCGTAATGGCCGAGTCTGCATAGTACCCTTCGTAAATAAGGCCAAGATCCAGCGAAACGACGTCACCTGAATTCAGAATGCGATGCCCTGGAATGCCGTGGATGACCTGTTCGTTGACGGAGACACAGAGTGTTGCAGGGTAGCCGCCATAACGCAGGAACGCCGGTTTTGCTCCAAGCTCCCGGATGCGAAGTTCTGCAGCACGATCGAGCTCATGAGTCGTAACGCCGGGAGCAACCATCTCTCCTATCTGGCGCAACACCTCACAGAGCTTGGCCCCGGAAACACGGAGTTGCTCAATTTCCGATGCAGACTTAAGCTTGATCATCGAGAGCTCCCCGTATCCTTGCAAAAACAACATCCGGAGTGCTGGCTCCATCAACAGTGATGAGTTTCCCCTGACCGCTGTAGTAGGCGATCAGAATCTTTGTCATCGCTTCGTAGGTACTTATCCTGGTCCGGACACTCTCCTCGCGGTCGTCTTCCCGCTGGATGAGGGGGGAGCCACAGAGGTTGCAGAATCCATCCCTCTCTGGCTGTGAGTAGTACACGTTGTACACACTGCCATCAGTCGAGCAGACGCGCCGTCCCGAAATTCGACGGAACGCCGTTTCGACTGGCAGGTCAACGTATACCGCTGCGGTCAAGCTAAGGTTTTGCTTTGTCAGATACTCGTCGAGGAATGCGGCTTGAGCGACAGTCCTCGGGTACCCGTCCAGAACAAAGCCAGCTTGCGCCTCCTGGGTCGACAGAAACGATTCGACGACAATCATGTTAACATCCTCGTCGCTCACAAGACCCCCAGCATTGATCTTGGCCGAAACCTCGGCAGGCAGCTTGCCCTCCCGTCGAAGGTTACGGAAGTACTCACCGCTCGAGAAGGTGGGCACCCCGCTGCTTTGTGCAATGAGCGCGCCCTGAGTGCCCTTTCCCGAGCCCGGCAGCCCCAACAAAATGATACGCGGGTGCTGCACCATTATTTCATGAACCCCTTGTAGTGACGCATCATCATGTATGCTTCGATCTCCTGCACGGTTTCCAATGCTACGCCGATGATAATCAACAGTGACGTGCCGCCGAATGCAAAAGCCTGAATCTGCAGGTTCTTCATGGCGACGTTCGGCACAATAGCGAGGAACGCAAGGAAAACAGCAGTCGGCAGGACAATCCGGTCGAGCACGCCCTTGATGTACTGCGCGGTTGCCTCACCGGGACGAACACCAGGCACATAACCACCGTACTTCTTGAGATCATCCGCAATCTTGGTGGGATCGTACGTAATCTCCGTGTAGAAGTACGTGAAGAAGATGATGAGGAAAAAGAAAACGATGTTGTGCACCAGCGTGCCCGAACTAGTCAGCGGCTGTGCAATCTTGGTGTAGAACCAGGACGTGGACCAGAACTGTGACACCGTCGCAGGGAACATCAGGAC
>JBAQYC010000323.1:0-1503 GCA_049299835.1 Candidatus Cryosericum sp.
TGTTGGCCAGGAGTTGTCCGTCTCATCACCGATGTTGGTCCCTCCTGCAACGGAAACAAGGTCCGAGACGAAGGTCCCTTTGCCTGCGCTCATTAGCGGACTGTTCCAGATCTCGACATACACGGCCGGCTTGCTGGTCAGTTTCTTCGCTGCCTCAGCCACTCGTACGATAGAGTGGTTCATGGAGAGCGCCACCTCGAATCCACGGTCTCCGACACCGAGCACAACTGACAGTGACCGTATGGCGTCGACGATAGCCGACAGCGACTTCGGGTCGTCCGCATACACCTGGCGCCCCATGTTGCGCAGGCGTTCCACAACTGCGAGCGGTGTCCCGTCCGTCACCAGGATGAGATCGGGTGACAGAACGAGCAACTTCTCCAGTGAAGGATTACTGAATGCCCCGACAGTCGGGATCTTCTTTGCCTGTTCGGGAAAATCAGTGTACTCAGATGTGGCGATGATGTTTCCACCCTGGCCAAGAGCGAAGCAGTTCTCCGCCAGGTTCGGCGCCAGTGTGACGAGCCGCATCTTGCCGGCCTTGGCGGGAAAGGTCTGATGTTCATAGCCGAGAACGTCCTTCATGACAGACGGAACCTGCAGGACGATCGATGTCAGTCCATTCTTTGCAGACGACGTCATTGTCCCACCAGCCGCGGTCACCAGACTCTTGAAGACCTCGCCCGACAGATACAGAGTCCCCACCTTTCCTGACGTGCGAAACAAGTCCTTCCGAACAGTCGTCCTATATGAACCATCAACAAGCATCCTTGTACTGAATTCGTAGGCACCAGCGACGGGACCCAGCGAAAAGTACACTGTGTTCTGAGCCGGCTCGAACCGTACGACGCCCCCTGCAGCCTCAATGACGGCACGCATCGGGAAAGCAAGTCCTGTTGCAAGCTGGACAGGAACGAACCCCTTGGGGAAGTTGCCCGCAACACGCCGTGAGCCTGCCGTGACGACGAAGCTGGACTGACCAGCTCGTACATCAAGAGATACACGACGCATTGAAGCGGCAGAAGCAACACTACGAGCCTGTCTGGCGGGGAAGGCAACCAGCACCGATACTATGGCGACAGCAACCACCAGCGATATGATCCTCTTTTCGCGTACAAGCCTGCCACCTGCCGTCGATTCGACATCTCCGTCGATCCGGTTCCGAGATCCTGTTCTGAACATCCTGGTTCCTCCACATTATTGGGTTTTTGGTCCGGCCGCCTGCGGTGAATCAAAGAGGACTCCCACTCGGCCACCGGTTGCATCCGCTTCTGAGGGCGGACCGCACTTCTCATGCCAGATAAGCGACCCCGCGTATGGGTCGGTCATCTCCTGCGCTGGCAAATCTCAGTATATGAGTTCCTGGCCACTGTCAACGCAACAATTTCCGTGTACTCGCAATCATGCTGTGCGAAGGGCTCCCGAAAGCGGGCACGTACCATCCCGGTTGGCGAGGAGCACTTTACAGATGTTTCCACGCACAATTGCGGGTTTTCATATGAC
>JBAQYC010000324.1:0-2370 GCA_049299835.1 Candidatus Cryosericum sp.
AATCCCGACTATGCACGCGCCGCGGGCATCAGCGTCGACAAGATGCGAACCATCTCGGTCGTTATGTCGACTGTCTATGGCGCCATTGGCATCCTCGTCTTTCAGCAGAGTTTCGGGTTCATCCAGCTCTATAACGGGCCATTCTTCATGGCACTCCCGGCTGTCGCCGCAATCCTCATCGGAGGCGCCAGCGTGAACAAGGCCAATATCACGAACGTCGTCATCGGCACGATCCTCTTTCAAGGGATCCTGACGATGACCCCCTCAGTCATCAACAGCGCCATTCAGTCTGATCTGTCCGAAGTTGTGCGCATCATCGTCTCCGATGGAATGATTGTCTATGCACTGACCCGCGTGACCAGGAAGTCCAGGTGACACCATGACAAGAAGAACTGGGTTCAGGGATACCGTATCCCATATCTTTATTGGCAACGCTGTTCCCATTATGTTCATCGTCCTGATTGCACTCGCGATCCCATTGTCCGGTTTCTCGGGTGGTTACCTGGCTGAGGAAATGGTGACCCGACTGGGACGAGACTCCTTCCTTGTCCTCTCACTGCTCATCCCGATCATGGCTGGGATGGGACTCAACTTCGGCATGGTGCTCGGAGCAATGTCTGGTCAGATAGGCATCATCCTTGTCACCAATTGGGGCATCAGTGGTGTCGGCGGCCTGTTTCTGGCAATGGCAGTTGCTACTCCTCTGGCCGTGCTCCTGGGCTGGATTGCCGGCATCATTCTCAACCGCGCCAAAGGGCGCGAGATGGTCACGTCATTGATCCTCGGATATTTCATCAACGGTGTGTATCAACTGGTCGTCCTGTACATCATGGGCAAGATTATCCCCATCAAGAATTCCGCGATTGTTCTCTCCCGTGGGTACGGGATCCGCAACGCTATCGATCTCAAGGGAATGCGTCAAAGTCTCGACAAGCTCATTCCACTCAAGATTGGCGGTATCAACATTCCAGTAGCCACATTCATCTTCATCGGGCTGCTGTGTCTGTTCATCTGGTGGTTTGCCAAGACCAAACTCGGCCATGACATGCGCGCCGTCGGTCAGGATATGGGTGTTTCGGAGGATTCGGGTATCAAGGTCGAGAGAACTCGCATCATAGCGATCATCCTGTCCACAGTCCTCGCGTGCTACGGGCAGATCATCTTTCTTCAGAACATTGGCACACTAAATACTTACAACAGCCATGACCAGACGGCAACATTCGCTGTGGCGGCCCTTCTGATAGGTGGAGCCAGCGTCGCAAAAGCCTCCATCCCCAATGTGTTTGTCGGCGTTATCCTGTTCCATCTGATGTTCGTGGTTGCTCCGATGGCAGGCAAACAGCTGATGGGCTCGGCCATGATAGGCGAGTACTTCCGTGTCTTCGTCTCGTATGGCATCATCGCGGTCTCCATCGTCCTGTATGCCTGGAAACGGTTCAAGGAACGAGAGCGAGCGCGACGCTCTCTGCGCGGGATAGGCGAACCATAGCCCGGTCCCTTCGTTTCTGACGGTTTCGTGAAGAGGGCTGTCGGTATCTGCCGACAGCCCTCTTGCTCCTCTGGTATCAGGCCGGATGCTAAACAGTGCATAAACGCTGACCCGAGCGCTATTGCACCATAGACGCGGACAAATACAATGCTTGAGACAGATGGAGGTGTTGGAATGAGCGGACTGATAAAACTGGATAGCACATGGGCTCTCGACCACATCGATTCCGGGGATATCGACGAAGGGATGAGAAGCGCAGCTCTCCAGTTGCAACTCCTGCTCGACAGAAAGGGCGCCGGCTCCGAATACACTGGGTGGCTCGACCTCCCCGTCAACACTGATGAAAATGTCGTGACCAGGATCGAGGATGTCGCCGCAGGAATCCGCGAACAATCTGATACTGTCGTCATCTGCGGCATCGGAGGCTCTTACCTGGGAGCTCGAGCGGGTCTGGAGTTTCTTGCCGGCGTGCATTCGCGCTCTGCAACCGAAAACGCGCCCGAAGTACTCTTCGCCGGAAACAGTCTCAGTTCAATGCAGTTCCGAAGGCTTCTGGACATGCTTGAGGGCCGCCGCTATTCTGTCGTTGTCATTTCAAAATCCGGTACGACCCTTGAGACAGCAGTTGCCTTCCACCTCCTGAGGACAGAACTGGTTCGACGGTTCGGCGTGGGAGAAGCGCGCAAGCGCATCGTGGCTGTGACGGACCCAGGACATGGGACGTTGCGCCGTCTTGCCAGGGACGAGGGCCTGGCCACACTCGACATGCCTTCTGATGTCGGAGGACGCTATTCCGTACTGACTCCGGTGGGCCTTCTTCCGTTCTCGATCGCAGGCTTCGACATTCATTCGATGTTGAAAGGGGCTGCAGAACAGCGCAC
>JBAQYC010000325.1:0-3228 GCA_049299835.1 Candidatus Cryosericum sp.
TGACCAGGCCTTCCCGGACAGCGAGATCGATGAGGTTGAGTGCCGTGACGAGCGGCGTGCCCAGTTCCCTGAGCTGAAGCGTGAAATACAGGTTGCGTTCCAGCACGGTCGAGTCGACCACGTTCACGACCACATCCGGCTGGGCTTCAGCGATGAACTCGCGGCTGACCACTTCTTCCTGTGAATAGGTCGAAAGGGAATAGATGCCCGGCAGGTCCACGACCCTGATGTGTTTCCCCTTGTAGTCGAAGGAACCTTCCGCCAGCTCGACGGTCTTTCCTGGCCAGTTGCCGATGATCTGGTTCATGCCGGTGAGGGCATTGAAGATGACGGACTTGCCGACATTGGCATTGCCTGCCAGAGCTATTGTCAGGTCGAACCGTTCACCGTGTACAATGCGTGGCTTGACCTCACAGCAGTCCATCAACGGTCCTCCGGCGTGACAAGGATCTTCAGGGCGACGCCGCGTCCCAGCGCCACACATGCTCCGTGAGCTTCGACTTCGACGGGTCCTCCGGATTGACGGTTGCAGACCGTCACAGTTGAACCCTGGCCCAGCCCCATGTCTTCGAGCCGCCTCCGGACCACCGGACCTCCACGTATCCAGCGCACGCGGTAGGGTCTGCCTGTGTCCGCCTGATTCAATGTGACCGCTCCGAGGTCGACCATGCTGATCACCATTGCCATTCGCCGTTCGAGGTCAGCAGTGTCGTCATCGGTCAGGACATGTTCCAGCTTGCATGCCTCTCTGTGGGCTGCATCCTTTCGCAGTCCAAGCATACACAGCATGCGCTCTGCAAGCTGGTGCCGACGAACGATGCGCCTGCCTGTCACCCGGCCTTTTTTTGTGAGATTGAACGAGGATCCCTGGGTCGTGACGTCGCCGGACATCACCAGGTCGAGCAGCAAGTCGGCGAGCTGCCTGCCGGCGAGGTCCTGTTCTGCAGCCAGGTCTGTGGCTGTTGAGGAGTGATGCGCCTGTTCGAGACGACAAAGCGCTTCCAGGCATTCTTCACGGTCTTCCGATGTGATTGCTTCGTTTTCGTTGTTCATGTGACAGGTTCCTCTCTGACCGCTGCATGCGGTCTGCCGGACCATGCCCGGTCGATGATGCTGACCTTCTCTTACGGGAGGTCTGCCGGTGGTGTCACCCGGCGTTCAACTCCTTGATCGTAGCAGCCAGAGCCATGATGAGCTCCGGCGTTCCCATGGATTCCTCCCCCATGACCTCCGCTGCCGCGTCTCCGGCAAGTCCGTGGATATATGCTCCCTGAGCCACTGCCAGGTCGGGCGCCACGCCGCGCGCGACAAGTGACAGGATGATGCCTGCGAGTGCATCGCCCATGCCGGGCTTGGCCATGCCGGGATTGCCGGTCGTGTTGATGTACAGCGATCCGTCTGGCAGTATGGTGAGCGAGCGGTGTCCCTTGAGATGCACCACCGCACTTGCCTGTGCAGCAAGTGTCTGCGCCGAATTCAACGTTCCTCCCTTCTCGACGTCCTCGGGTGTCAGGTTCACCAGACGGGCGAATTCGCCGGAGTGGGGGGTGAGGATCGTCGGAGCGTCGCGCTTCCACAGGACATCCAGATGACCAATGCACGCAAATAACGCGTCGCCGTCCAGAATGAGTGTTCCCTTGTAGACACCGGCAAGAAGCAGGACTGCCTCCATCGTTCGGGGATCACGGCCCAGACCAGGGCCTGCCAATGTGGCAGTTGTATCCGCGAGCAGCTCCAGGATGTGAGGGAGCGTTTCGACGGTAAGGACATCACCGTCGAACGCCTGGACGACCGGTCCGTCGACTTTGACGCGGACGACATCCGCGATGCTCTGAGGAACGATGACGTGGACCGTCCCTGTCCCGGCGGCCAGGGCAGCTTCGGCGGCAAAGACGGGGGCTCCGGTGTAGTCGGGGGATCCTGCTATGATGGCTACTTTGCCATATGTGGCTTTGTGCATGGTCCTCAACCGTTCAGGGAACACGGGTGGCTCAGTCAGCTGGGCATGGATCGCACTCTGTTCCAGCAGGATATCGGGATAGATGAGCTGTTCGACGTGAACTTCGCCTGCTGCTTCCGTGCCGGCACCCATGTACAGTCCCAGTTTCGGCAGACCGAACGTGACGGTGTCGCTGGCAAAGACAGGAGTCCCAAGGGCCATGCCAGTGTCGCAGTCGATACCCGATGGGATGTCTACGGCGACGACGGCATGTGCGAAGCTTGCATTGACGATTCCGATGATCTCCTCGGCTATCCCCGAGACTGGACGGTCGAGACCGATGCCAAACAGGGCGTCGATAACAATAGCGTCTTCGTCGATCAACTCCTCGATCTTGTCCAGAACCTCTTCGTCTGCGACGTCGACCAGTGTGTTTTCGGGTGCGATCCGCTCAAGGAAGGCGCGTTCTGTCTCTGCATCATCGCTGGGACGTCCCTTGGCGGGAACCGCGAATACGGTGACGGGGAAGCCGGCGAACAGAAGGTCCCGCGCTGCGACGAAGCCATCGCCTCCATTGCCTCCTGTTCCGCACAGAACAACAAAGTGAGGCCTCAGTCCATCTTCTGCGCCCTCGTCTGCGATGTTCAGCGCGGCGTCTGCAACAGCCTGGCCTGCACGCTCCATGAGCACGATCGACGGCATGCCGTATTCATTGAAGGTGTGCTTCTCGATACTGCGGATCTGACTACGAGTCGCCACTCTCATATATGCTCCCGAATTCTCCCTGGGTCACCATAGCCACGGCGATCGCATACTCGCGCTCGTGGCTGATGCTGAGGGAACAGTTGAACCAGGGTATCCCGCGGATGACGGCGATCGGCGCGCCTTCCGGTCCTGGAGCTATCTCGACTTCTCGCAGTGTCGGAAGGTCCGCGGAAGGCAGCAGCTTGATGACAGCCTCCTTGGCGGCCCAGCGGCCTGCCAGACACTGCCAGCGATCAACGCGCTCACAGGTCGACAGTTCGGATGCGGAGTAGACGCGATTCAGAAAGCGTTCTCCATACCGTTCTCCCAGAGCCCGGATACGCGCCACGGCCACTATGTCCACGCCGAGTTGTTTCATCATTTCAGTATAGCAGCAAAGACGTGCTGGATAGTGTCCCGCATCGACTCATCTATTATGTACGCGAAATGACCCCGTAAACTCGTGAGAAAAAGTACGCGATGGAGAAGAGAATACTGCTGATCCTTGGAATGAGAAAGGAGCAGCAGGAATGGAGCTCACGATG
>JBAQYC010000326.1:0-3547 GCA_049299835.1 Candidatus Cryosericum sp.
TTCGCAGCGTCGGCTGCAAACGTCGTCGTGGCGATCGATGCCACCGTCACGCCAGAGTTGCGAGACGAATGGTACGTGCGGGAGGTTGAGCACTTTGTTCAAGGACAGCGCAAGGACAAAGGTTGCCAGGTGACAGACCGCGTACGCCTTACGCTGACGTGTACCAATGCGACGGTGACGGCTGCACTTGCCGCTGCGACGCAGGATGTGGCCAGGGAAGTCCTCGCAAGCGAGGTGACGGTAGTCACCGGTCCGGTCGGGGACGGGGCTCTGTTCCTGGAGCTTGACGGTTCAAAAGTAGCGTGTCTGCTGGAACAGTAAGAGCGCTCAGGCAGTAGCAGTACGGTGGCTTCCCGGCAGCCTGTTCCTTGTTCAGCAGGAACTCTGTCGGGGATCTGTTTTCATTTAGAACAACTCAGTTATGGTTGGTCGATCGCCGCACACGCGGCACGCATGGTCGCGTTCAAGTGGTACGAGGTCGAAGCGGTTGTCCTCTCCATCCATGATGAGCAATTTGCCGGCCAGCCAGTCTCCACATCCCACAATATACTTGAGTACGTTTTGTGCAACGACGGAACCGATAATGCCGGGAGTGGTGCCAAGAATGCCTCGGGCTCTCTCTTCACGTGCCATAGCGGTACTGGGAGACTTGGGATACAGGCAGCGGAAGCAGGCTGTCGTCCGCGGGATGACGGTGAATGCCATGCCGTAGAGGTTGCTGACCGCACCGACAAACAGCGGTCTGTCAAAGAGAACAGCAGCATCGGAAACGAGATATCGTGTACTGTAGTTATCTGTGGCGTCGACGACCATGTCGTAGGCGCTGAAAAGAGCATAGGCGTTGTCCGGTTCCAGTCGACTGGGATAAGCCTCGACACGTATTTCCGGATTCAGTGCCACCAACCGTTCCTTGGCGACAAGTGCCTTGGGTTGACCGATGTCTCCGGTAGCATAGAGTATCTGACGGTTCAGGTTGGACAGGTTCACGGTGTCTCCGTCGACAACCCCTATCGTACCCACGCCGGCGGCGGCCAGGCATAGCAGGATCGGAGAGCCCAGTCCTCCAGCTCCCACAACCAGAACAGACGCTTCCGTCAGCTTCTTCTGCCCTGGCTCCCCCACCTGTTTCATCCATAGTTGACGTTCGTAGCGTCCTCCGGTGGGAACGTCACACGATGACGCGCTGACGTGTTTCGCTGAAGTCATATCGCAGCCTCCTCCGGCACGAACAGTGTATGCAGTCCGAACGGCAGTGCACAGGGAAGCCATGCACGGGCCTGCTCGATCATGGTCGCAGCATCCAGAATCAGAACAAATGAGCGTTTTTCCAGGACATCGAGCACAATAGAAAGCAGCCAGCCTTCTCCCTCTGGGCCATCTGCAGCAGCAGGAACGAGAACAGGAGCGCCGGGGAAGCAGTTGTCGGAAGACCAAGCGATGAATCGACCGGTCACCAGGTCCGAACGGGACAGCCGGTCTATTGGCTCACCCGTTCTCGTGGGCCCAGCTGCAAACAGGACTGTGTGCGAGCGCATCGAGAACCTGGCGTCTATAGTGCAGAACTCTCCTGGTGGGCACTTCAGTGGCGAGCAGAGCACGCGCTGGTGTTCCAGGTCAATGACAAGGCGAGTCGCCAGAGGAGCAGGGAAGTCACCTGAAGGAATGCGTCCATGGTCAAAAGTCAGAGAGTCGAGGATGCTCGGGTCTGCGTAAGCGGCGAGATCGACGAAGATCCGGTCTCCGTCTTCCCAGGCATTGATGTGGTGGAGAGTGAACAGCGGGCGCGTAGACAGCGTCGTTTTCAGAGTACCCGTCTTCCGGTCGACGATCAGGATTCTGCTTCCCCGTCCTGCATCCCAGACATAATTGCGCAGGTACGGACGTCTGGATGAACTCAGGGAGCGCGGATATGCCGTGAAGGGTCCTTCGACGAGAACGACCCATCGTGGCGTCACGCTGAAAGAGTGCAAGTATCCGAGGCGCGAAGACGGGACAGTACACAGGTGTTGCATCGTTCCCCCAGGGCTGGTGACTGTGAGGACATATCCAGTGCGGTCCCCATTGCAGAGCATCAGGTCGAAACGCTCTCCGGTGAGCTGGTCGAAAAAGGGGTGTGGCGCCGAGGCACAGCACCTATGCAGATGAGTTCCTTGTCTTGTACAGATGGTCGACAATGTGGCAGGATCGATCAGGACGCTCTGTGGTGTATCGCCATGAGCTTCCAGCTCGCTTCTCCACAGGGTGACATTCATGTTGGCATTATCGTTGGCAATGTGCCTGCCCCGATGAATCGATGGCGAGTCAAAACCACCGGCCGGTATGGCGTCCTCTGTCAGAGCGTAACGATACCAGGAACTCGCAAGGAAGCGGTTGTTACAGACGACCCCTTGTGGTCCAAACCGAACTGATGAGATGAGGGCGAAGCCATCCAGCCAGTGTCCGACAGTGTGACCGCCAATCTGGAACCTGCCGGGACCGATTCTGTACATCGTGCCGACAAGACCGGGAGGGACGATGCCCGTAACGTCGAGGTGCGTACTGGAAATTTCATTGAGAAGAGACGCGAAACCGATGCCGTATCTCGGAGCAGATCCCGGGTTCATGGCTGCACTTTGGCATCGAAAATCGAACAAGCCGACAAGAGCTCCAGCATCCGTGCAATGTTGGCGGAGAGGGTGGGATTTGAACCCACGAACGAGGGAACCCCGTCACCTGCTTTCGAGGCAGGCGCTTTCAACCGCTCAGCCACCTCTCCGTTTGGACCTGATACGTGCAAAGAACTGTTGCAGGACAGCCTCGGCGTCACTGCGCAACAAACCAGAAACCACCTCCGGAGCGTATCCAAAGATGGGCCTCGTAAGCATATTGCCATTGCTGCCCACTGCTCCATTGTCGAAATCGTATGCCGAAAACACCACTCGCCGCACTCTCGCAAGTGCTATTGCGGCAGCGCACATTGGACACGGTTCAAGAGTAACATACAGAAAGCATCCGTCCAGCCGCCAATCCTGTAAACGCTTCGCGCTGGAACGCAAAGCAAGTATCTCGGCATGTGCCGTCGGGTCTTTGGCGCACTCTCGCGTATTATGTGCGGAAGCAAGCAATTCACCAGCCTTTGTAACGACACACCCCACAGGGATCTCTCCCTCATCAAGGGCACATCTGGCTTCGTCAAGTGCGAGGAGCATGCAGTCAATATCAGTAAGAGCCATGTCAGGACTGGTGCGCCCGACAGGAATCGAACCTGTAACCTACGGTTCCGTAGACCGTCACTCTATCCAGTTGAGCTACGGGCGCACAACGATGATTGTATTCCATTTCCCCCGGTTCGCAAGAAGAACAGTGAGGATTGCTGAGCAACGTGGCAGTAGTGGCGCGCACAAATCTGTTATAATCTACTCGTCTATGGAAACAAGGGCCCGCATCGACTCATCTATTATGTATCTGAAATGATTCCGTGAACTCATGAAAAAAAGTATCTGAAGGGTGACAGAATACTGCTGGTCCTTGGGACATGAAAGGAGCAGCGGGAATGGAGCTCACGATG
>JBAQYC010000327.1:0-3125 GCA_049299835.1 Candidatus Cryosericum sp.
GGCTGGCCCGTGAGAAGGACCAGCTCCGCATCGTGGACGACCAGGTCGGCAGCCCCACCTTCACGGAGGACGTCGTGCACCAGCTGTGGACGGCCATCGAGGAGGGCTGCTCCGGGACCTATCACTGTGTGAACGCCGGGCAGGCCAGCTGGTACGCCTTCGCCGATCACATCGTGCACCGCCTGGGCCTGAATGTTCCCGTCATCGCCATCCACACGGAGGACTATCCCACGCCTGCGCGCCGTCCCGCCTGGTCTGTCTTGGCCGACCGCAAGTTCGCACTCGAGCAGTTGAACGGCATGCGCCCCTGGGAGGACGCCCTCGACGACTGTCTGCTCCGGTACCGGGAGGAGCTGTTTCATGGCTGAGGTCCTGCTGGTCACCGGGGGGTGTGGCTTCATCGGATCCTGCTTCGTCCTCCAGCAGATGAAGCAATACCCAGACCTGCGTCTCATCAATCTCGACAAGCTGACGTATGCCGGCAACCCCGACAACGTCAGAGAAGTGGCAGGCGATCCCCGCTATACCTTTGTCAAGGCAGATGTCGCGGACCGTCCCGCCGTGGAGGCTGTCTTTGCACGGTATCATCCCACAAAGGTGATCCACTTCGCCGCCGAGTCCCACGTGGACCGCAGCATCGATGGCCCCGACGTGTTCGTGCGCACCAACGTCCTGGGCACCCAGGTCCTGCTGGACGTTGCCCGCAGGCAGTGGCAGCAGGATGCCTGCATGGACACGGCCCGCTTCCTCTACATCAGTACGGATGAAGTGTACGGCGACCTGCCTCTCGACAGCACCGAGAAGTTCACCGAGGACTCTCCCCTGCACCCCAGCAGTCCCTACAGCGCCTCCAAGGCGGCGGGTGACATGATGACCCAGGCATACCACCGCACGTACGGCCTGCCTACGCTGATCACCCGCAGCTCCAACAACTACGGTCCCCGCCAGTACCCCGAGAAGCTCATCCCCCTCACCATCAAGAAGGCCTTGGCAGGAGAACCTATCCCTGTCTATGGCGACGGCCTCAACGTCCGCGACTGGCTGTACGTGGAGGACAACTGCCGTGCCATCGACCTCGTCCTGCGCAAAGGCACCCCCGGTGACGTCTACAACATTGGTGGTGGCAACGAGCTGAGCAACATCGACCTCGTCCACCTGCTCCTCCATGCCCTTGCTGACCAGACGGGCAAACCTGAAGAAGAGTACACCAAGCTCATTACGTTTGTGCCCGACCGTCCGGGACATGACAGGAGATATGCGCTGGATACTGCAAAAGCGCACAGCATGCTTGACTGGTTAGAGCATATGTCGTTCGAGCAGCAGGTATGCACCTGCTTGGCGTGGTAATGGAAGCTGGAGCGATGACAGAGCTTCATCGGACACAAGTGAATGAGCAAGGAGCGAGCGTGTTGACAGAGGGATTGCGATGAAAGTCATCATCCTGGCGGGCGGCCGGGGCACGCGCCTGTGGCCGATGTCGCGCAAGAGTTATGCCAAACAGTTCCTGCCACTCTTTGGAGGGCATTCTCTGCTGGAAGGAGCAGTGAATCGCGCTCTGGCTGTCGTTGGCCCGGAAGACGTCATAACGGTGACGAATCGCGACTACTACTTCTATGTGAAGGATGCACTGCAGTCATCGGCCGCCGAGGCAGTTGCCAACATCATCTGCGAACCGGAAGGAAGGAATACCGCACCTGCAATCGCTCTTGCGGTGCAATATGCGGTTGAGAAGATGGGAGCGGCAATGGATGAGACGGTCTTTGTTTTCCCCTCTGACCACGTCATCGCGCCCGTCGACAAGTTCGTCTCCTATCTCCACACGGCGGATCAAGCCGCTCGTGCAGGTCACCTTGTCACCTTTGGCGTGCACCCGACCCGGCCCGAGACCGGATATGGCTATGTGCAGGTGGGAGAAGAACACGATGGGTACGCGATGTGCCGCCGGTTCACGGAAAAGCCAACGGTTGACGTCGCGGCCGAGTACATTGCTTCAGGAGTCTACCTGTGGAACGCGGGCATGTTCGCGTTCACACCTGTAGTATTCCGCAAGGCACTTGGCGACTACGCTCCTGACATTGCTGCTGTCAGTGCCAAGGGCTATGACTCTGCTCTGGAACACTGGTCTGATATGCCTGGCATCTCGATTGACTACGCGGTGATGGAAAAGGCGACGAACGTTGCTGTCGTGCCCATGGATCTCACGTGGAGTGACGTTGGCAGCTGGGACTCCTATTACGACTTGCAGAAGAAAGACACGGAGGGCAATGTCCTTCAGGGTGATACGCACGTCATTGACACACACGACTCTCTTGTCGTCAGCGGCAAGCGCCTGGTTGCAGCCGTCGGCCTGAGCAACGTGACGGTCATTGAAACGGACGATGCGGTGTTGGTGACCCGGCGCGGCGACGGGCAAGAGGTGAAGCAATTGCTCCAGACACTGGAAAACCAGCATCGCTCCGAAGCAACGGAACACACAGAAATCATCCGTCCGTGGGGCCGCTACCGCGTTCTCGAAGTTGGCTCGCGCTACAAGATCAAGAGCATCGTTGTGAATGTCGGAGCGACGCTCAGTTTGCAGCGTCACATGCATCGGACCGAACATTGGGTCGTCATTCGCGGTGTTGCTCAGGTGACCATCGGTGAGAAAACATTCTTGGTCCACGAGGGAGAGAGCACGTTTGTTCCTAAGTCCATTCTGCACCGCTTGGGCAATCCGGGCAAGGTTCCACTGGAGATCATCGAGGTCTCGAACGGCGAGTACGTCGGCGAAGACGACATCGAGAGGATAGAGGACAGCTACGGCCGTGCAGACCATGAATGAGTCTGAGTTTGAAGGGGGAGGTGTATGATGCGCAATGCCTTGGTGACCGGGATCACGGGACAAGATGGAGCTTACTTGGCTCAGCTGCTGCTTGACAAGGGTTACCGCGTGGTTGGACTCCATCGCCGTTCGAGTACGACCAACACATGGAGACTCCAGGAGTTGGGGGTGCTGGACAAGATCGAGCTGGTAGAGGGAGACCTTGGGGATCCTTCGTCGCTGGAGGCAGCCATTGATACTGCGGAACCAGACGAAGTCTACAATCTGGCAGCACAGAGTTTCGTGGCCTCATCCTGGGGACAGC
>JBAQYC010000328.1:0-1679 GCA_049299835.1 Candidatus Cryosericum sp.
CTTGCTTCTTGCCGCACCCGACGGTCAGCACCAGACTTAACAGCAGCAGCAAAACGATTCCTCTCCTCATTGTCATCCTCCTCTTCTGAAATAGTCACTCGGGGATCAGCAGTCGTGCCACGGTGCTGCCATACTTGTCATGTTGTGCGCAGTATAGCAAAAAGGCCCGTGTCAATCCAGCGTCCAACCCTCCCTCTGCGGTTTGTGCTAGACTCATGGTGTTCCATGTGTGGCACACGATCCATGATGAGTGAGGTTGGATAGATGGCTGAAGAGAAGATGTCCGAGGATTCCGCTTTCGAGAACCGGGAAATGCGTGAAATGGCTTCTGAACGACGTATCAGCGCACGTGATACATTCGCGGCCATGCGGTACCGCAACGACTGATGCAACTATCAACGGTCTGCTTCAGTCATAGGTTGAGGATTCATTGCGGGGACGCGTCAGTGCCGTCTATAGTCTGGTGTTCCTCGGTATGATGCCAATCGGTTCACTTTTGATCGGCTGGCTGGCACAATTGACGAGTGAGCCCGTGGCAATAATCGTCGACGCCTGCCTGGCATTGGCGGGCGCAGTTCTCATCCGGATGCTTGTTCCGCGTATCAGGAGCATGCCATGAATGGCATGTCTCCTCAGGATCGTCACCAGGAGGATACCATGGAAGAACACCTTGGCTCGGCAACCCTGCTCGGTCATGGACGAACGGCAGACGTGTATGTCTGGAAGGACGGGAGTGTCCTCAAACTGTTCGTTGCCGGATTTCCTTCGCGCCTCATCGACCAGGAAGTGGAGGGCACGAGGGCGGCAAATGTGGCAGGAATTCCTTCACCACATCTCATTGGCGTCATCACCGTGGACGGCCGTCAAGGGCTGGTACTGGAGCGGCTGACCGGGCGTACCATGCTTGCTGTCCTTGGCAATGAACCCATGCGCGTGGCACACTATGCCGGCGTCTTCGCCGAACTGCAGGCTCGCATCAACGAGTGCCACTCGCCAGAACTGACGTCCTGCAGGGAAGACCTGGCCCGACGCATCGCCCGCGCCGGCGTGGTCGCGCGCGTCAAAGGCGACGCTCTGGCAATTCTTGAGCAGCTTCCCGACGGAGACAATCTGTGCCACTGCGACTTTCACCCGGACAATGTGCTCATGACGCCACAAGGTCCATCTGTCATCGACTGGACGTCGGCCGCGCGTGGAACAGCGGCATCTGATGCCGCACGCACCGCGCTGCTGCTTCGCATAGCAGACGCCCCGCCCGGGTTCTTCCATTTGGCATGGGTCGAGCGCGAGGCAAAAGACCGATTCTACGGGGCCTGGCTGAAGCGTTACCGCGAGCTGCAGCCCGACGCAGCGGGCGCCATGTGGAGCTGGCTGTTGCCGGTGGCTGTCGCACGCCTTGCAGATGACATCCCCGGAGAGCGGCCACGCCTGATGGCCCTGATCGATGAACTGCAGCAAAAACAGCGATAGTGCAAGGCATTCTCACTGGCGTATTGCATCACCTAGGGGTCTCTCATTACCTCAATCAACGTACGATCTGCCCATTCCTCTCACCCATACTACCTGGAATGGTGCTCCTCCATCGCACGAGAATCATCGTGAACGTTTGAGTCACTGCATCGACCAGGAAGCGGACGGCGCGTCACGGCTCCCGACAGGAGCATCTTGGCTGGTCTTCT